>ONPC01000167.1 GCA_900319565.1 uncultured Eubacteriales bacterium
CGGCGCTGCAGCAGCGCAAGGGCGTGACCACCCGCAGCGAGGGCGAAGAACCCTACAGACGCGTGATCATCGAACCGGTGAAATAAGCACGAGAAAACCCGATCCTGATGGGACCGGGTTTTTTGTTGCCAATCACATTGACGAGTGTCTATCTGTGTGCTATTAAATATATAGATGATTATCAATGTGAGGGAACGGTATGAACAAGATAGACGTGGCGCTGATCTGTAAGGCTCTTTCCGATTCGAACAGGCTCGAGATCGTGCAGATGCTTTCCGATGGAGAAAAATGCGGCTGTAAACTTCTCGAGAGGTTCGAGATCACGCAGCCGACGCTTTCATATCATATGAAGACGCTGGTGGAATCCGGCCTGGTAAACGACAGGAAAGAAGGGAAATGGCACTATTATTCCCTGAATACGGAACATTTTGTCCAGTTTAAGAAGTTTATCGAAGCGCTGGGATGTGAGAATAGTGCCGGGGAAACGGACGGGTGCTGCCGGTGTTAGGTTCATTTCTCATGGATCAGGTCCTGGGGATGAAATGGCTGAAAGAGTTAGCAGGCAATCTTCTTTCCGCGCTAGGCATCGATGTGGAATCCCCGCTCGGAGGAGGCCTGCAGTTCTTTCTGTATGACGTGGTCAAGATCGCGATCCTGCTCTGCGCTTTGATCTTTCTTATTTCCTACGTGCAAAGCTATTTCCCGCCGGAAAAGAGCAAAAAGATCCTGGGACGGTTCCACGGAATAGGTGCAAACTGCATCGCGGCTCTGCTGGGGACGGTCACACCGTTCTGTTCCTGCTCTTCCATACCGCTGTTTATCGGATTCACCAGCGCAGGGCTCCCGCTCGGCGTTACGTTTTCGTTCCTCATTTCGTCTCCGATGGTGGACATGGGAAGCCTCATCCTTCTGATGAGCATCTTCGGCGTCAAAGTAGCCATGCTTTACGTTCTTCTGGGGCTTGTTGTCGCGGTCATCGGCGGCACTCTCATAGAATACATTCATATGGAAGACCAGGTGGAAGAATTCATCCGCAGGGCGAACGCGGTGGATATCGATTCGCCCTCGCTGACCCCAAAAGAGCGGCTGGTCTATGCAAAAGACCAGATGACCGAAACGTTCCGGAAGGTCTTTCCCTATATCCTTCTCGGCGTCGGCATCGGCGCGGTCGTCCATAACTGGATCCCGGCGAGCCTGATCGAGGGGATCCTCGGAAAGAAAAATCCCCTCGGCGTCGTACTCGCTGCCGTGCTCGGTATTCCGATGTACGCCGATATCTTTGCGACGATACCGATCGCGGAAGCGCTGCTGTATAAAGGCGCGCAGCTGGGCACGGTCCTGGCGTTCATGATGGGGGTCACGACGTTGTCCCTGCCATCGCTGGTCATGCTGAAAAAAGCGATAAAGATGAAGTTGTTAGGCGTTTTTCTTGCGATCTGTACGGCAGGCATTATCGTTGTCGGTTATTTATTCAATGCATTTCAGGGAATGATCCTATAGGAGGAGAGTGAAATGGCGTTATTTGGGTTTGGAAAGAACAAGGACGCGGAAGCAAAAAGACCATGCTGCTGCGGTGCGGACTGCACACCGGACGCGATGCAGGCGGCCGAAGAAGAAAAAAGCCGGCTGGGAGTCAAGATCCTCGGCGGCGGCTGCGCGAAATGCAGCCAACTCGAGGAAGCGACGGTCGCGGCACTGGCGGAGCTCGGCATGGATACGGCGGTCGAGCACGTGAGGGATTTTGAGAAGATCGCTGCCTACGGCGTCATGACCACGCCGGCGCTCGTCGTCGACGGCAGAGTCGTTTCCTATGGGAAAGTTCTGAAAAAGGATGAAGTCGTCAAGATCCTGAAAGAGAACCGGAGGTAGATGCACATGGCTGAGTTCAAAGCGGAAGTCTGCAAAGACAACGATATCATCAAAGAGATATTCAAAGAATATTCCCAGATCAAAGGCGCTGAGCGCTGTTTTGTATCCTTCGATAAGGAATTGGCAGACCTCGATGCTTATTACGAGGGAGGCGCGATCCTTCTCGGCACTGAGGACGGCGTTCCGGCGGGAAGCATCGCAATCAGAAAACTGGATGAAAAGACCTGCGAGGCGAAAAGACTGTATATCAAGCCGCAGTTCCGGAGAAAAGGCTATGCCAGGGTCCTGCTGAGCGCCATGCTGGACAAGGGCAGAGAGCTCGGATTTGAAGAGGTCACCTTTACGACGAAACCGGACGTCATGCAGATCGGTTATGAACTTTATAAGCGCATGGGTTTCGAAGAGGTCGGCGAAGACGACGGGATCGTAACGATGCGGATGAAACTGTGACACACAGGGACGGAGGCGTGGACGCAGACCGCTTATAATGACTCTTTCCTTCCCAGCAGGATCATGGACAGCGGAAATCCGCTGCGGTCGACCGTTTCCCAGCCGCCGGTGATGTCGTGGTCGAACTCCTGCAGGCCCGTAACGACGATGCCGCTGCCGCACATTCCGGAAATGATCTCGGACATCGGGTGGGTGAAATCGGTGAATGTCTTCGATTCGTACCGTTTCTGAGTCATATAGTACATGCCTTCGTTTCCTGTCCACTCGTGCTCGAAATAGGAATACAGGCATTCCTTCCTGTGTTCGGGATCGCAAAGATCTTCGCCGTCCGTTGCCAGCATATTTGTACAGGGGTGCTGTTCGTTGATCACGATGACCCCTCCGGGCTTCATGCACTTTGCTACGACCGCGAAGAAGCGGTCCAGTTCCTTAAACCAGCAGAGCGCGCCTATCGTGATGATCACGAGATCGAACTGTTCCCGGTAGCGGTCATCGCCCGCGGATTGGTCTTTAGATTTGTGATATACTTTGTATAAATAGGATGCTCTTGAGGATAAGGCTATGGACATCAGAAAGACAAAGGATTACTACAAAACGCTGCGCGAAGACGACCTTTGCGAC
>ONPC01000020.1 GCA_900319565.1 uncultured Eubacteriales bacterium
CGTTCGCGACCACCGTTCCGATGCTCTTGGAAATAAACACGAGTTCGTCATCGGAGATGTCCCCGAACCGCTCGAGACCCGCTTCTGTCTTTTGTATACATACATCGACGATCCGAAGCAGGAATTCACGGTCCTTCAGTGCCTCCTTACTCCAGCTCAATCCGGAAAAATCCAGATGCACCAACTCGTATCCGCATTGCTTTCCCAGTTTGCCTGTATAATATAACAACGGACGATCCTTGTTATATCCTACACCCGGAAATACGATCGCTATCTTTCTCATTTCTTACCTCTTGTCAGATCCGCCAATGCTTTTTTAAGATCTTCACGAATCTGTAAGTGCTGCGGGCAGGCCTTCTCACATTTTCCGCACTCTTTACAGTTCTTTGCTGTCTTTCCGTCGCGTTCCATGCCTTCCCACTGCCATTTTACGACATCGAAATTCTGATACATATGGTAGCGGTTCCATATGCTGAAGTTTCCGGGTATATCTACACCAAACGGGCAAGGCATGCAGTACCGGCAGCCGGTACAGCCGTTCTGGATCCTGCTGTTCATGATCTGTTTGATCGTGTCGATCGCCTCGTACTCTTTTTCCTCCATGGGTACGAAATCGGTAAATGTATCCAGGTTATCCTCTACCTGCTCCATCGTCGACATGCCGCTAAGCACCGTCAGGATGTTCGGCAAGGTCGCAACATAACGCAGGGCGAACGAAGCCGCGCTCTTACCGGGTCTTACGCTGTTGAAGACTTCCATGATGTCATCCGAGCATTTTGCGAGCGAACCGCCCTTGATGGGCTCCATAATCGTTAACGGGACGCCCTTCTCCTCGGCGAGCTTGTAGCCCTTCATGCCGGCCTGCTCGTCAATATCCATGTAGTTGAGCTGGATCTGGCAGAAGTCCCAGTCTCTGTAGTTGATGATCTCTTCAAACGCATCATAATCATCATGGAATGAAAAGCCTAAGAAGCGGATCTTGCCTTCGGCTTTCAGTTCTTCGAGCCTCTTTACGCAACCGATCTCCACCATCTTCCGCCAGCTACCGCGGTTCATGGCATGCATCAGATAAAAATCAAAATAATCCGCCTGCAGTTTCGCAAGCTGCTCATTGAAATACTTGTCGACATCCTCCACTGTGTTCACGAACCAAACCGGCAGTTTCGTCGCCAAATAGAACGAGTCGCGCGGGTATTTCTTCAGCGCCTCGCCGACGAACAGCTCGCTCTCGCCGCCGTGATAGGGATACGCCGTGTCGATATAATTGACCCCGGCTTCGATCGCCTTATCAAGCATTTCCTGTGCCATGGGGCGGTCGATCTTTCCGTCTTCGGAAACGGGCAATCTCATACAACCGAATCCCAACAATGATACATCGATCCCCAGTTTATCAAATCTTCTTTTCTCCATGTTATTTCCCCCTTTTCGTTAATCATGTAATATCTTTACTCTGCTAACGTCACGAACGCTCCTGCGCCCGAAATTTCGGGCGATCGCCCATTAGTATTTTAACATAGGCTCCAACATCCTGCAAGAACATCCTTTACAGTTCAACCTATCTATCCTGCCCTTAGTACACATTTTATCACCGATACATTTTGACTTTTCCAAACGGCGGTAGTATAATAAACACAGGTATTTTTCCGTACGAAAACTACATTTTAGGAGGACGATACGATGGGAAAAGTTGTAATTATGGATCACCCGCTGCTGCAGCATAAGATCGGCATCATGCGGATGAAAGAAACCACGACCAAGGATTTTCGTGACCTGGTCAATGAAGTCGCGATGCTGATCTATTACGAGGCGAGCCGCGACCTGCCTCTTGCCGATAAAGAGATCGAAACCCCGATCTGCAAAACGACCGTCAAAGAGATCGCCGGCAAAAAGCTATGTGTCGTACCGATTCTTCGTGCCGGCATCGGACTTTGCGACGGTATCCTTCGCATGAACCCGAACGCAAAGGTCGGCCACATCGGCCTGTTCCGTGACGAAAAGACTTTAGAGCCCCACGAATACTTCTGCAAGCTTCCTCACGACGCAGCGGACCGTGATATCTTCGTCGTGGATCCCATGCTCGCGACCGGCGGTTCCGCTATCGCAGCCATCGACATGTTGAAGAAGCGCGGCATCTACCGCAACCGCTTCCTGTGCCTCATCGCGGCTCCGGAAGGCTTAGAGGCGCTTCGCAGAGCGCATCCCGACGTCGACATCTACATCGGCGCCATGGATGAACGCCTCAACGAAAACGGATACATCGTGCCCGGTCTCGGCGACGCCGGCGACCGCATCTTCGGCACCAAATAAACTCCACTGGGGATGCCCATCTCGGGCATCCCTGTTTTGTTCTATCCGGTTTCCGGCGGTTTTAGTTCCATGCATACGATCCTCGACGTCGAGGTTCGCTTCGCGTGAAAAACATTCCGCTCATATCAAAGACGGAGCTCGGGGTTCCTTTTCGATTACGGGCGTTTTCTTGATAGCATCAGGTTCCCACCTGATGCGAAAACGCCCTCAGCGACAGCAAAAACCGGTCTCGGAGATCCGGTTTTTGCCCCGGCTCCGTCTTTTCATTCACGGGTTTTTCATTCGCTCGCTCACATGTCCGTCTTGGATCGCATGCATGAAACGACCGCCGGGAACCTGCCCGCACAGCGAAATCAGGGATGCCCAAGATGGGCATTTTTGCTTTTAGCTACGTATGTGTCAGGGAACAGGCCGAAACGACCGCAGGTGGTCGTACAGTAACGGCCGTCCCGGATGGAACAAACAGGGATGCCCAAAAAGGCATCCCTGAAATTATTTTAGGTGTGGTGGATGTGGATGTCGGTCAGCGCGCACTGGTCGCCGGACAGGGCGACGTAAACGGTGCCGCGTCCGTGGTTGATGCGTGTGGTGTTTTTGAGCGATATCCCGAGGTTCGAGGTCTGCACAGTGACTTCGTCCGGTTTGCAGGAGAAGGTCACGGAGACGTCGATGCCTTCTTTATTGGCGGTCTTCCAGAACTCCCAGTTTGTGAAGCCGTCCTTCGTGATCACGGCCGTGTTCTTTACGTCAACGCCGTCCCAGTATTCGCCGTCGAGGCGTACCAGGGCGTATTCGCGATAGTTCTTTCCGTGAACCAGTCCGTCGTCGGAATGGTATAAAACGATGTATGGGCAGTGCCAGATCAGCCGGGCCGTAGGCAGGCTCATCGAATGGAACGTAAGTTTCATACCGTCAGAGATCTCGACACCTTTCGTAGAGGCGGACCGGAAAGCATCGACCTGCACATTGGGGATGTCACCTTCGGGGCCACGAATGTAGCTGATCTCCTCAGCGATACGGGGGATCTCGTCAGCCTTTGTCTCTATCTCCTCGCGCTCCATCTTTACATCATAGATTCTGCATTGCTCACCGGTCAGGCCGATGTACGCGTAACGGGCACTGTCGGGAAATGCAACGATCACGTCAAAGACCTCGTGCCCGTTATCCAGGGTGATCCGTGCATGATCACGGACACGGACAGCCAGGATACGATATTCCGTTGAAGCGGTGGTTTCGCTGTGTTCCTCGTGATCCTTGCGGACCTCCATCTTCCGTGCTCCTTCACATGTGAAAGCGCCGTCAAAACCGATCCGGCCGTATTCCAGGAAGGACAGGTCGCGGATGGCTCGTTCATCGGTCTGATAATGCGCATCCAGCGAATCAAACAGGAGGATAGACGGAAAGTCCTTTCCCTCATAATGGAAACGGATCAGAACCTCCTGTGTCGATAACAGGATACCTTCGGAAACCGAGCTTCCGAAAGCTTCACAGACCACTTCATGCGTTTCGTGAAGCTGCGTCGCCTCGGTTCGCTCCTTCATCTTATACTCATCGTCAATGTCGATCAGATGCTGCATGATCTTCGCGATCTCGGGATCGAACTGTGTGCCCGAGTTTTTCAGGATCTCCTCTCGTACCATCTGCTGCGGAATCGCCGCACGGTAGCTTCGGTGCGAAGTCATGGCATCATACGCATCTGCGACCGCTATGATACGCGCCGTTTCGGGGATCTCCTCTCCCTTCAGATGGTCCGGATAGCCCTTTCCGTCATAGCGCTCATGATGATAATGGGCGCCGACGGCCAGATACGGGTAGTCCCGAATGCTGGACAGGATCTGGTTTCCGATCACCGGATGCTGTTTGATCGCTTCGTATTCCTCGTCGGTCAGGCGACCGTTTTTCGTAATGATCGAGTCCGCGACGCCGATCTTACCGACATCATGCAAAAGCGCGGTGTAATAGATCTTTCGGCATTCCTCTTCGCTCTTCCCCATGCGTTCGGCAATCTTCTGTGAATATTCGGCCACACGCAGGGAGTGACCGCGGGTGTATTCGTCCTTTGCATCGATCGCATTGGCCAGAGCCGTTGCCGTCTGTTCGAACATTCGCTCCGAAAGTTTACGCTGCTCCTCCAGATATTCGATCTTCGTGCGGCTGGCGTTCCTGACTTTCGCATCCATATCCAGATATGCGAAAATGTAGATCAGGATGGAGGCGACCATGATGGCCAGGTTGCCGAAGGAAAAGCCGTAGAAAAAAGATTGGATCAGGGAACCGACCACCGGGCCGATCAGGAACAAAAGCAGCGATGTCGTGATGATCCTGCTGAAATGCTTGCGATACTGAAATACGACCGAGCCCATGATCAAAGAACACAGAACCGGAACGAAGAAACAGATAACAAACGCAGGACCACGGTTATACCGGTTCGATTCGTCCAGATAAAACAACAGGTTCGGGAACATCGATGCGATGACCACGAACGCAGTTCCGGCGAGGGACAGCCAGCAGACCGCCCAGAGTCTTCTGGGGATCTTCAGTTTCAGATCCTCGTGAAACAGGTTCATGATGTAGTGATCGAAAGAAAATGCGCAGACCGGACTCAGGAAAAACAACAGAAAATTACTGATACGGGCCATTCGGAAACCGGTTTCACTGGGATCTCCGTCGTATATGTATGCAATACGATCGCAGCACAAAAGCAGCGCAGCGATCAGTTCGATCGTGACGATCGTGATACGCCTGCGTTTCGAAATGCCTTTTGAAAGAAGAATCAAGATCGCAAATGCGACGCCGATGCCGATCAAAGCCAGCATCAGATCCAATTGAAACTCCTTCAACATATCCATAATGCTACGGGCCTCCCCCTACTATCGTTTCAAATCCGGATGATCCTGATAAAACCGATCTTTATCTTCGTACATTCTCTCGTCGGAAATATGCAGCGCCTTGAGAATGTCTTTCGAACTCTCTACGAAACAACTGCCCACTGCAAAGCAGGCGCTCCCAAAACCGAGTTCGCTGTTGCGCACCTTTTGTGCTTTTTCATTTAGGATCTCTTCGCTCGTATCCGGGACAATGACCATGAATTCATCGCCGCCTGCACGGAATATACTTCCCTCCGGGAATACCTCCTGTAATACGGCGGCCGCCTGTTTTAGGAGCTGGTCACCCGAGATGTGACCCCGGTCATCATTGACCCGTTTCAGACCGTTCAGGTCGGCGAAAACGATACCCATGTTGTTTATCTGATCCTCGCCTGCAACGATGCGGTCGACACGGTTATTCATCTCATTACGGTTTAATACGCCTGTCAACATATCCACCGAGCTCAGAACCTTCAGGCGCTTCACCAGCATGTCGTTGGACAGTTCGGACGTAATGAAATAGGTGGCCAGTTCGAGCGTCTCTTTAATATGATCCGCATTATCCGTTTCGAAATTCGTAGCCCAAATGTATCCGAGCAGTTCTCCGCCGCTCTTTAACGGAAACAGGACTATGCTCTTCACGCCGGCGTTTATCATCGATGTATACCAGCGCGGATTTATGCGTTTCACATAATCCATGTCATTATCGTTTTTGATGATCAGGCAGTTGCTGCCGCCGATCGTTTCTTCCCAGGAAACTGCGATCTCATAGAAATTCGGTTCGCGGTGAACGACTGTACGCATCATGGACTGCTCACGTTTATCCTCACGGTCCTCTGCGAGAACCTTACAGGTCTTCTCCTTTGTGTCGACCAACAAGATCGTACAGGCTCGGGCTTTACAAAGATCTCGGATCTCCTTCATAACTTCCGTCATGGTCTCTTTAAAATCTGTCGTGCCGTGTAATTTCAGGCAGATGTTCAAAACATCCGAAGCAGTCTCTCCGGACAGGCTCGACATCTTCTTGGTATCCCCCTTCTGTGTGACCTGTTGTGTATAGGTGCAGTAATACATGTTGCCTTCATTGATCAGCGGAAGCAGAAACAGATCGAACCAGAAGTCGTACCGCTCCGGATGGACATAGGTATGCACGGGCACCTTTTCGACCGCTGCCCTATAGCATACTCTCTCAAAATTCAGATCCTGCGGAAAATAGTTCTGATAGAGGCTGTTCGGAACGAACTTATTACTCATGAGCGCGGGTCCGTCCCAAACCTCCTCGACGGAACGGATATACGCTTTATTACCCGTTACCAACCGTATATCCCCGTAATTTCCGTCTTCTTTCATTTCGACGGAAATTACACAGGTCATTACATCAATACAGTCAACAAGCGCTTGAAAATCCATAGGATTCATCCCCCTTTTTCATAAACCCAACCCGGATGGGTTATGCTCTTCCAAAGCATGTTTTATCAGTGTATTGCGAGTATCCTGAACATAAAATAAACAAATCCTCCCAGAAGAAAGCTGGCCAGGTTCGCCATGATACTGAATACCACCGAGTCATCCACGGAAGTTTTTCCCTCTCTGTCCTTCAGAAGAAAACTGTATACAGCTGCTTCCACCGCAATCACGATCACTTCCGTGATCAACAGGAGCCACAACTCCATACCATAAATGGTTATGAAAACATTCATGCCAATATTGGTACATGTATTTACACAGAAGACCAGCAGATAATTCTTTTTGACTTTCGAGTAACCTTTAAAGCTCCATAGCATCAACAGTTCCATGATCAAAGTAACGATATAACTGAGAAATAACTCCGGCCATGCTTCCTTAAGTGCTCTGCCTTTCGGTAACGATGTCTCTTTAAATATGCCCTTTTCATAATCGTAGGTCCAATAATTGGCCTTTCGGTCAACCAATTTTAAGGGATCGCTTAGTCGAACCGATCCGTCCGAAGCGACCAAAAGAATCCGAAAGAAACCATTAATACTATAATCTTTAAAGCTGTAACTATCATCTTCGGAACGGGCAAAAACAGGATGTTCCCACTCCATAGAGGTTTCCTTCACCCGAGGGCTTCCGATCTGCCATCCGTCGTAATAAAACTCCGAATAATACGCATTCGCACGCTCCCAGTTTACATCATCCAAATGCAGTAAACTGTTTTCCCTTTCATCCTCCCGGACGTTTCGAAACAAAAACGTAAGGTAGTATTCCTCGGGGCCGTTTTCCACATCCACGATCACCTTCGTCTCTGGTATAGGCGAATTTGCCCATGCGTGCTTTGGAAACAGTAAAATACAACTTAACACGAGCAGGGCCGAAACGACAAAAGCCATATCGAAGACAGACGATCTTCTCCTCCATAATTTCATAATAGTTTCTCCTCTGTCTTTAAAATTTTCAATGTACTTCCTAAAGCCTTCTGTATTTAGTTTTATTGTACTTCATTTGCAGTGTAAAATCAACTGATTTTGTTTTAATTTCAGGCAACTGATCCCATTTATTCGGTGATTTGAAAACCAAAAACGGCACCCCGGCTTTCTAGGCCGGAAGTGCCGTTTCTTATCGTTTCTTTATTTGACCGATCACTCCCGGTCTTTCAGTACTTCTGCCGGGGTTATGCGGTCGATTTTCCGCAGGAGAAGCGCATTGACCGCAAAATAGATGCAAAGCAGGAACAGATACACGCCCACATAAAGCATCCACGGATAATGCAAATCCATCGAGCAGGCAACGTTTGCTATGAAAGACGGATAAATCGTGTCGATCAAAAACTTCGCCAGAGGGATGACAAGCAGGCCTCCGACCGCAACGATCGCCGTGTTGCCGTTCAGGTACAGTTTCCTCACTTCGTTCGAACGATAACCGAAGATCTTGATCAAGGAGATGCCCATGGCCGACCGGTCGATCGTCACAGCCATCATCAGATACATCACAACGCAGCAGATTATGCTTCCCGCGCTGATCAGCGTGACCGTCAGAGGGAACATCATATCCAAAAATACGGACGAGGAATGCTCGATCTCCGCCTTCGAAGTCACGGAATACAGGCGCGCCTCATCGATCTCCAGAGGCTCGTCGGAGTACAGCACATTGATATAGCCGGCATCCTCACCGAACAGTTCGCGCATCGAATCGATATCCATGAATATCGCAAAGCCCACCGAGTAATCGCTCACATCCGTCACGTTGAACGTGTAATACTGATCCATGGCGCTGTCCTCCAG
>ONPC01000064.1 GCA_900319565.1 uncultured Eubacteriales bacterium
AACGGAAAAAAGCGCAGAAAGAAGAAAAGAAACTCGGACGGCATACGTTTCCGCGCGCTTCGCGGGATCGACCAGGCGGCGTTGAACCGGATCCCGGCAGGAGATACCGAAGTACTGCCGCTGATGAAGGTGTGCAGGGATTTCCGGGCATTTGCCGCATCGAAACTGAATTTGTACTATGACGAGGAGGACGTCCGGCGTTTTGTGGCCGGCATGGCCGTATCCCGTCTGATGATCATGCAGGGCCTGTCCGGTACCGGTAAGACGTCGTTGGCGACGGCGTTCGGTGAGTTTCTCGGGAACCCGTCGACCGTGATCTCCGTACAGCCCATGTGGAAGGAGCGCGCCGACGTGATCGGCTACTTCAATGAATTTACCAAGCAGTTCAGCGAGAGCCTGCTGCTGAAGTCGCTGTACGAGGCGAGCTACTCGAAGGACATCCATATCATCGTTCTGGATGAAATGAACATCGCCCGCGTGGAATACTATTTTGCTGACTTTTTGTCGCTGCTCGAACTGAACCCGTCCTCCCGCTATCTGGAGATCACTTCCGACCGGTGGGAGCAGGATCCCGCGCTGTTTGAGAACGGACGTTTCCGGATCCCGGAAAATGTCTGGTTCATCGGCACCGCGAACAACGATGATTCGACATTTGCCATCTCGGATAAAGTCTATGACCGCGCCATGGTAATGAATCTCGACAGCAAAGCGAAGCCGTTTTCCGCAAAGTACAGCGGCAGTGACCACCTGTCATTTGCCTCTTTCCGTATTATATCGGACTGGGTAAAACAGACGTTTGTCATGACTGCGCGCAACCGGAGAAAGATGCTGGAGATCGACCGGTATCTTATGGACAATTATCACATCACCTACGGTAACCGTATCCGCAAACAGATGGAGGAATATGTCTCCGTCTATGTGGCCTGCGGCGGAACCGAGGAAAACGCACTGGATGATTTTCTGGTGAAAAAGATATTGCGGAAACTGGAGGGACAGAATCCGGTCGTGATATCGAAAGCCAGAAAGGGACTGTTACAGAAACTGGATGAACTGTTCGGCATCGATGCGATGCCGCTGTGCCGGAACTATCTGCATTTCCTGAGCCAGTCAGTATCGTAGGGGGAGCTATGAAGAAACATTTTTCCTTAAATCTGATCGGATTTTTCGGCGTATTGGTCGCGGGCGTAATGATCTTCCTGACCATTTTGGCGGCGACGGGGAGTTTCCACTATCGCAAGATCACGCTGACCATACAGACCGGTGCTGCAGAAAAAAAGTATGACGGAAAGCCGCTGACGAGTTCACAGTGGTTTTTGGTGTCCGGCGAAGTGGCAGCGGAACACGAGTTGATCGTGGAGCCGCTCGGAAGCCAGACAGAGATCGGAAAGAGCGAGAATGCCGCATCGATCCGGGTCGTAGACTCTTCCGGACTGGATGTCACGGAGCAGTACGAGATCATTCCGAAGTACGGAGAACTTGAGGTGCAGCGATCAAAGCTGTCTTTTATCAGCGAGAGTGCCGAAAAGATCTGGGATGGTCAACCATTAAAGAATGAGAAGGTGCGGCTGGTCGACGGATCTGTTTATGACGGAGCCGAGTGGAAAGCCGGTGAATACGCATCTCCGACGGATGTCGGCAGATATCACAATACTTACACGATCACTATCACCGATCCGGACGGGGTGGATATTACAGAGAAATACGATATCGAACGAGAGTATGGCGACTTGACGATCCGTCAGGGGCATCTGCTGCTTGCGTCGGGATCGGGAACGAAAGAATATGACGGAACGGCGCTTACCAATGATGAATGCCGGATCGTAGAAGGGTCGGTAGCCGAGGGGCACAAGATCCAGATGAGGGCCATCGGAAGCATACAGGAGGTCGGGTTTAGCCGGAATACGATCCAGGCTACGATCACAGATGCGGACGGAATGGATGTCTCGGATCTGTACGATATTACATATAATACGGGACTTTTGACGATCACGCCCCGAAGACTGACCATTCAGACGATGGATGTCACCCGGCCATATTATGCCAAGGCGATCGCAGACGACTGGATGTTGATCGGCGGAAGCTTGCTGGAAGGCGACGAACTGAGTGTTAAAACGATCCAGAACTCTGAAGATGCGTTATATTCGGATGAGATCGGAACTTTTGACAATTCCGTGGTGTACTATGATATCATCAACAAGAATGATTATATGAACCGATCCGGTTGTTACCAGATCGCTTTTCTGTACGGGACGTTGATCCTTACAGAGTAATAGAAATGTGAAAAGGAGGCAGGCATGTACAAAGAGTATGAACAGAAAATGGAGCGGCTGGCACATATCCTGAAGATAGTAAAAAGAGTGCTCATCGTTTTGGCGATCGTAGTGCCTGTTGTTTTAGCGGTTTTCTATCTCATTGGATTTCAGCTTCGGCCCATGAAATGCGACTCTGTGGTGTATGGAGAGACACCGCATCCTAAGGCGTATTATACCACGCTCGGAGATATCATTTACGAGTACAAAACGGCAGGGGCAGAAGACTCCGAATGGAGCACAGAAGCGCCGATCTTTCCGGGCGAATATGAAGTCCGGGCGCGGATGGTCTCGCCGGTAGGTGTAAAAAAAGAAAGCACGACGAAGTTTCAGATCCGTCCGAAGGAGTTGGATATCCGTATGGATGAGATCATTGTCTATGATGATCCGCATACGGGAACCGTTACAGAGGATAATTATGAGATCGGCGGGCTGGAGTATGACGACCGAGTTTCGAACGTGAGAGTTCAGATCGACGAAAGCGGTTCCGACCTCTACCTCCCGTACCATCTGGAGGATCTCAGGATCGTTCACGCCGACGGTACAGACGCTATGGATTGTTATACCGTACCGGAAAAATCTTCGCAGATTCGGGACGCCCGTGTAAGTATCACAGTCACGGCCGGAAGCCGGTCCATGGTGTATGACGGAGACCCGAACGCTTTTCGGGATTATGATGTTTGGAATATCACATCCGGAGCGCTCAATTCCGGACACACAGCAGAATTTCACTGCGAAGCCGAAGGTTCCGGCGAATGGGAGGCGATCAATAAGATCGTAAGCGGCGAGATAAAGGATGCAGACGGAAATTCGGTCGATTATCAGTATAAGATCCAGTATGCAGACGGGGAACTGAAAATGACTCCCCGGAAACTCCGCCTTACCAGTGGGGACGCAACCAAATGGTATGATGGCCTTCCGCTGACTAACCCGGAGTATAAGACCGGCGGAGACGGCGTCGCTGAGGGGGATACATTGACCACGAAGTGCATCGGATCGATCGTGGATCCGGGGAAGGTCCCGAATGCTTTCGATACGATCACGATCGCCAGCGAACGCTTCGGAAATGTTAAGAAGTACTATGATCTCGAAACGGATGAAGGAATACTTAAAGTATTGCTGCGCGTTGACGAGACTCCCAACTCCACGGATAGCCCATACATAGGTAATGGAGGGCAGGACGGGCCGGATGGCGGAATAAACATCGTTACCGACGGAGAAGAAATCCAACCTGTGGAGCTGGATTTCGATGATTCCGGTTACGATCTGCCGAGCGATGAATCATCCGGCGGCTCTTTTGCCATGGATTCCGGCCGGCCGCAGAAGGTATTTTCTTTCTACGGCTTTAGTAATCGCATCTATTATTTTAAACTTTTCTCGTACGGAACGTATACCGGAGGCGGCTTTTCAAAGGATCCGACCCCGGCGGATTATAAACCGTGGTGCGAGTATCTTATGGGCAATGCGATCCTCGACAGCGGATATGGCTACCGGGATGTCGTTCGAGTGAAGGATCTGGCCGTCGAGTACCCGGTCTATCCCTATAGTTTGACAACGGACATGATGTACAGCGAGGACGAAAAACTGTACACCAGCGATACACAGTTTCTTTGGGCGTTCAACTCGTATCCCGCCTCTTTCGACTCACGGGAGCAGGAGTACAGAGAGTTCGTTCATTCCTCATATATGGATGTTCCGTCGGATGTGAAAGAGAAGTTGTCGGAACTCGGCGATGCAGCAGGCCTGCGTGAGGGAGATCCGGATCTGGTAAATAAGATAGCGGAATATATCCAAAATGCGGCGACGTATTCGTTTAAGTTCAGTTTCCCTTCCGATAAGGACATGGTGATCTATTTCCTGACAGAGGGTAAAAAAGGTATTTGCCAGCATTTCGCTACGGCAGCAACCCTTATGTACCGGACGTATGGAATTCCGGCGAGATATGTCGTAGGATTTGCGCAGCAGGGAGCTCCCGGCAGGTGGACGACCATGACGACGAACGATGGCCACGCCTGGGTCGAGGTCTACATTGACGGATCCGGTTGGATCCCGGTCGAGGTGACCGGCCAAGCGGAATATGAAGGGGGCAGTTCTGGCGAAGGCGATCTTCAGTTTGGTTGGGATGACGAGGATCAGGATCAGACCCCGTATATCACCATAGTGTATGATCGCTACCAAAAGATATACGATGGAAAAAAGGGAATGCCTGTGACCCTGAACGGACATTTGTATGGGGGCAGACTGCGTGACGGCGACAAACTTGTTATTCAGCCGGTTGAAGTGAAGGAAGATGAAGTGCTTCAACGCGTCGGAGATAATTATTTCGATATGACGTCGGAAGCGATCCGAATCACCGACCGCAACGGAAACGATGTTACTGATCAGTATGTGATCGATGTTTACGGTGCGCGATATATCGTTAATGCCAGACCGCTTTCGATCATCGTATATGGTGATTATGGTGAAAACAATTCGCTTTGGCGCATGAAACGGATGCAATGGACCATATCCGACGGTTCTCTGGCACCGGGACAGAAGCTCGATGTTTACTGTGACGACAGAGATGGGGACAACGGTTTCTCATATACCCTGGGCAATGTAGGTGACTATAAGATCTGCGCCCAGATCCTCGATGAAAACGGGAATAATGTAACCTATAACTATGACCTTTACTCCCCTGTTTTGATGGATTACGGTGTGGATGCCGAAGAGAAACCAACCTATAGAGGGATTAATTAACTTAGGTTTCAAGAAACTAAAAAATTAAAAAAACGAAGGAGTGCATCTTCGGGACATCCCGGATGCACTCCTTTTTAAAAAAATAAAATTAAATCGTGACAGTGATAAGATTTAAGGAGGGACATTATGTCGGGAAAGACGTACCATTTCCGAAGCACTGGGCCGTGAACATCTGGAACAGGAGATCGGTCGGATATTGAAAAACCGTTGTGAATACTATATAATTGAATAAGTGGTAATTATCGAAACGCGGATTACCGTGGAAAATGACCTTAAGGCGGTTTCGGCTGCCGGAACAGGGGGACTTTCATGAAGAAACGAGTACTTTCTATAGGGTTGGCCGTGCTGCTTTCGTTTTCTTTGTGTGCGTGTAAACAGGAGAGCGAACCGGCCGATGCTTCGAATGCCGGGTCGGTGGGCGCATCTGCAGGTGCGACCGCTGCAGACGGGAGCACCATGATCGCGGGGAGTGAAACAGGAACTTCCTGTGAAGATTTCATCTCGATCATGCGAAGCATCAAGGAGCACGGGGATCAGACCACGCAGTTAGGGCTGCAGGCGACCGGTGAATACTACTATTCCTTTGCCGGTGCTTCGGTGAGCGCGCTGCGCTACGCCGTGGAGTACATCCTGTGGCTGAAGGGCGAGGGCGACACGCTCGCGAGCTTCACGTCGGACAGCCGGTACACAGGCTGGGACACGATCGCCGAGATCAACTACGCCTCTCCATATATGAGCTATTTTGAAGGGCTCCTGCTCGAGATCCAGGGCAAATATGACGAAAGCATCACTCCTTATGCGACCGCTTCGATCATGCCGCTGTTTCCCGACGAGGGCTTGGATTTCTATTATCTGAAGAAGATGGAGGTCGCGGATCTGTACGCACTGCGGGATCGTTTGCGTGACCTGGAGGAGCAGATCTATTCGGCGTACACACCGGATCTTAAGGGACGCGATTGGAACCGGCAGTGGTTCAGCGCAGAGTATCTGGTCGGCCTTTCCTCCGAAAGTGTAAAGAACGAGGATTATGCGAAGGCGCTGGATTATGCGAAGCTGGCGCTGAAAGCCGACCCGTTTTCGGCTATAGTCTGGAGAAATGCGGCAGCCTGTGCGCTTTTTACAGAGGATCTGGTCCTGACCGGAAGTTACATTGACGAGGGACTGGCTGTATTTCCCGATGACGAAGGCTTGCTTGACTTGCGTCGGGCCTTCCTGAAAGCCGGCGAAGAAATGGAGGCAGAGCTATGAAGAAGATAAAGAAGATCCTTCCGATCGTATTGGTATTCACGCTTTCTCTGCTGTTCGTTTTCTCGGTTTCGGCAGAGATCGAAACAAATAATTCGAATATCATCTACGGCATCGATTATGACCGTATCACACAGAAAACCGGCGGGACGGAGAAACATCCCGTAGAACTGAAACTCGGGGAGCTGACGTTTAAGGGCGAGCTGTCCGGAGAGTTCGGTCTGAGCATGGAAGAACTGAATAAGATCATCCGCGAGACATTGGCCGAAAAAGACCTGACGGTGGAACGGGTCGCCGTGATCAACCAGTTGGCGCACCAGTTGCAGAACCGGGCGACGGCGATGTGGGGCGAGCAGAGCCTGGAAGCTTTACTCGGTACGATCTCGATTCCGGGGGTACCGATCAGCGCCGGTGATATCTATTCCTATTTGATGAAAGACGACGTGATGCCGGCGGTGACGTCGAATACTCTCACCGCGGCCCAGATGGCAGCGGAAAAATCGATGGAGGTTTCGCTGAAGGCGGGAAGAGCCGTCGGTAAGGTCACGAAGGCCGGTGCGAAAGCGGTGCCGGTCCTCGGTACGGTCGTTTCGACCGCGATCAGTGTGAAAGGCTTGAACGATGGCGAAAAGCAGTTCGAGGATTATCTGGCCGCGGTGGAGCAGAACCTCGCCGTGGTCAATGATTTCTACGCGGCCTGCAGCCGTAAGGCGGTCGCTCGGGCTGAGAAAAATGACAGCAAGAACGTTTGGAAGATCAAATTCCCGCAGACTACGCAGAAGTACGAGTGTACGATCTGGGACATCCCGGGGAATACCATGCGGTTGACGGTAAAAGGAGAACTCGTAAACTACAGCGCGGGAATGGCCGGTGAATATACCGGGACGCTCTCTCTGGAGGTCGATAAGGAGGACATTTCCCCGTTGGAGACCCATTTGGAGGATACGTCGGGATTTAGCCAGCTGAAGAGCGTTCTATATTCATACGGCGCATACCATAAGATCCAGGATGAAGCCCAGACCGTGTCGGTTCTGCGGCGGTCGATGGAGGGAACATTGAAACTGACCGTGAGCGAGACGGCCGGTAAGGTGAATGCGGGAGGTTCGCTCATACTGGAGCAGGACGAGACATCCTTTATGCTCAACCGACTTATGGCCTGGAGGGATGACTCGGCGGCCGCTCTCGGCGCCGTCGGTTATACCGAGATCAAGGTCAATGCCTTCGACCTTTCGAAGATGACCGTAATCTCTTCCTCTCGCGTCGAGCAAAAAGGAGAGGTGAAGACGCAGGTGGATGACGTCAATGATTTCCCGCAGGATCCCGGCACGGTTTTCGCACCGCTGGATGCAACGCCGGTGATCACGATCGATTTCACCAAGTGATATAAGGATGAGGAAAGATATATGAAGAAGATAAGGTATTCTATATCAGCAGGTCTGCTTGCGACCATGCTGGCACTAACCGCCTGCAACGGCGGCGCCGACAAAGGCGGAAATACTACGGCGGCAACAGTGGACGACGACCCGCCTCTTACGCGAGTGGATCCGGGTGCGGAGACGACAAAACACGCGGAGAATGACAGCACAGAGGGCCTGGCTGAGGGAACTCAGGGACAGACCTCGGCAGCCATACCCGATTTCTCCTCGATCCTGGCCGGCAACGGCGCTACGGGAACCGTATGGGGGAATTTGGATGCATCGGCCAGACAGGAGATCATCGCTGCAGCAAAAGCCGAAGGATACGACGTTTCGTTTGACGGCGACGGTCATATGAGCATAAAGGGCGATGATGGTACGAGCTTTGTGCAGAATTCCGATGGCACATGGAATGTGAAGACTGGGGATGGAGATATCGCCCAGTATGGAGGAAACTGGCCGGACAATGCATTTACCCGGATGGTTCCGAAGCCGGACTTCCCACTTCTGGCTGCGAATACTTCTGAGGATGAATTCACCGTAGCCTTCCAGAATGTCACGGTCGACCAGATCCGAGCCTATGCGGCGAAACTGAAGGCCTGCGGATTTACGATCGATGCGGAAGAAGAGGACCAGACTACGTATGGCGTTGTCATTTACACCTACAGCGCATACCATGCGGACGGCTACTATGTGGACCTCTCATTTGCCGTAGGACAGTGCGGACTCACGATCTGCAAGGAATAGAATGAAAGGAACGGAGAAATGTGAGATCATAGATGATAACTAATTGTATCTTGAAATTTGACTTTTTTTGTGCTATTTAGAAGCGAGGATACTTGGTAATCTATTGGTTTAACTATAAATGAAAGGTCAGAAGATGGATAAATCATGTCGGATTATGCTTATATTGGTGCTGTGCCTTGATTTATTAGGATGTAAATCAAGCGGGCAGGTCGATGAAAGTAAAGAAGTCGGATCGGTTGATGCCACCTCCGAAATTGCCACACCTTCGATGGCGGTAGACGAACCGAATACAAAAAACGATAAAGTGTTATATTACGAGGGCTCAAACAATGCATTCTCCGGAAAATACGCGTTGTTCCAGGAGTATTCAGATCATGGCCGTGTTTCGCTCCATTTTTTTGATGTATCGACAGGACAGAGCAATTATTATTGCTTTGATGCGGGATGTGAACATAAGCCTCCGCAATATGATATAGTTACAGGAGAATTAATCTCCGACTTCTGTATGGCTTTCGACCTCGGTGGAAAATCATTATACCTTCAAAAAGACTGCTGCTACTTTTTTGATTATCCATATCTGTTTCTGGCAGATATCAAAGGAGAAAACCGACGTATAGTATCTGAACTGAAACTGCCGGATTCATCCTCTTTTGTTCAGGAGATATATACGCCTACCTGCTATTTTCGAAGTTTCACCTACTCAAACATAATGATTGAAAAAACTGATGAAAACGGGGAGCGTAGTTGGTGGCTCGGTGAGCCTTTAGACAAACGTAAACTCGAAATTTTAATGATGCCTTTGGATGGAAGTGAACCGAAGGAGATATTTATCGAAGATGATCTATATGATCTCTCAATTCAGAATTTGAAAGGATACAATGATCACTTATATATTTCCACATGCGGACTGGATGTTCCTTACGGAAGCCTTCCTGATATTCAAAAAGATATGGAGGGCTATTACGAGGCAGTAAAACAACATAGTAATACGAAGGTATACGATTACGATATATTGAGTGGCCGCCTGATTGATCTGACTGAAACGCTTTCTATACAAGGGGGTGGAGTATATGATTTCGCGAATGGATACATAGTGAAATGCTCTGTGGGAGATGAACCCGGAGTTCTGTATGATCAATCCGGTCAAATGATTTGCGAATTGCCTTTTTCCGTGGGACATCTGGTACAAAGCGATAGCTATATTCTAGCGTCATGGTTCATGGATGACGAAAAATGGTATTATCTTTATGACCCAATCGATGACAAGATTCTTCAAAAGGTCAACGGATCAAATAGGTTCTTTTTGGAGGCGGCAGTCGGGGAGAGTTACTATGGAAACGAAAACAATCAAATTTTCTATATTTCATCAACGGATTTTTGGGAGGGGCATATAGAGAAGGCAATTATTATTTCAAATAATAGATAGGAAAAGAGGAAAAGGAATGTCACCCAAGATTTTGATCGTAGAAGATGATGTGCAGATCCAGGATGTGCTTCGGATCTTGCTGATGAAGAACGGGTATGAGACGGTCAGTGCGTACTCCGGGACGGAGGCACTTTTGGTGTGTGACCGCTCCGTGGACCTGACGTTGCTGGATCTGATGCTGCCGGGTAAGGGCGGC
>ONPC01000055.1 GCA_900319565.1 uncultured Eubacteriales bacterium
AGATAGATTAAACGATACAGGAACCGTGTGCAAGAGTAAATTCCGCTTTGGGTGTTGGGATACGGAATTTAAAAATGCACTTTAGGGGCATCTTGAAGAAAAATCACTGTCTCTGAGGTGATTTTATAGTACACGTTCTGCTTTAAACTAGGATAAGAAAGAAGCAAGCGGGGTGGGGGTGCAGCTTCGCGGCGGGTGCGGTGTACCGGCCGGCTTCCGGATATAAAAATGCGAGAGTATCATTTCGAGGAAAGGAGAAAACATGAGTATGTATTTTACCATTACGGGAATGAACCATTATTACGGGATGGATTTTCTGAAGAAAAAGATGAAGGTCCGCCTGGTAAAAGAGCCGGACAATGAGTACGACAAAGAGGCGATCCGTGTAGAGCTGAAAGGCCTGGGGAAGATCGGCTACGTGGCCAACAGCACGTACACCGTTCTGGGCGACAGTATGAGCGCCGGTCGGCTGTATGATAAGATCAAAAAGAAGGCAAAGGCGCGTGTGATCCTGAAGACACCGAGGGGTGTGATCTGTGAGATCACGGAGTAGTTCCCGGCCGCCGGTCCATGAGGACCGGCGGTTTTTTTGCCTTGAATCTACTGGTCAATTATCACCGATTATGGTATGATGGATTTGATAGTAAAATGAGAGTATATACCTAGTCCTTAAGCAGTAATAATCTACAAGCGAGCCAGATCTGGAAGGTTTAATAATCAAAGATGCAGTAAACCAGAAACAGCATGCAAAGATGCAGTAAACCAAAAGCAGCAAGCAAAGGTGATGTAGACTGAAATGATCCGGGCTCAAATACTATAGAGCCAGGGAGGGGTATGGGAAAGAGATGGCTGATCCTGGCGTAACTAGACGAAGTCTTGTTAAGTTCATCCCATACAATCTGAAATCCATCTATTTGGGCCCTGGGGAATGCTATTGACTCAAAACCACTCTCTAGAAAACACGAAAAAAAGAGAAAAACGAGCTAATAAGAGAAATACTAAGATTATGGGAGGTATGTATGGGATCTGTTGAAGAAGAGAAAAAGAATGTGATCGAATGGCTGAAGCATCCGCATGAGTTGGGTAAGGAGCCGCAGGCAGTGGAGTACGTGAAGACGATACAGGATGCAGAGGGAATGGAATGCATGATCTTCAAGTACAGAAAGGGCCGGTTGTCACCGTGGCTGTTGGCGATTTCAAGTGAAGCAGGTATCTTCAGTCATATGGAGAAATATGATCCGGCAACTGCGGAAAAAGATGCGGACGATCTGCTGCAGTCTTTGAAAAATTTCTGGAAGAATAAGGCGGCCGAGGCTACTGAACGCGAAGAACGCGCAAAAAGCGCAGGAAGATTTATGGCGTTCGTCTTGCTTAAAGAACCGGTTTGGGATCATGAGCGTTTTGAAAAAGACTTCTCGTCGGAGTGGGGCATTAAACTGAGCGCTCCGGAGAACGATGAAGACAAGAACCCGACGACTTTGGTCTATTCGGCAGAGAAATGCAACGAGAGTACGCTTCTGGCTGTAAGCCTTGTAGATCGTCCGATACCGGAGGGAGAAGCGGAATATCACGCGCAGTTTAACTATATGTGGAGGGATGCGGTCGCGGTCACGAAAACGCATCAGGCACACATGATCGTGACTGTCATGGGCAAATCCGATCCGAAGGAGTCCGGCATACTGTTTGCGAAAGCATTGACCACGTTTTGTCGTTCCGGAAACACGATCGGTGTGTATTACAACGATGTGGTGGCAGAACCACGTTTTCTGGTCGATGCATCCGCTATGATCAAACAGGATCAGTTCCCGATGCTGAGCCTGATCTGGTTCGGACTGGGCAGGTCGGAACACGGAATCAGCGCATATACCTGTGGCCTTACGAAGTTCGGAAAGGACGACATGGAGATCGTGGACTGTCCGAAGGATCCCGGGGAGCTGCGAAACTTCCTGCTGAATATCACAGCCTACGTGATCGGGGAAGATGTCATACTGCATGATGGCGAGACCATTGGCTTTACGAACGAGCAGAGGTTGAAGATCGTTCGGAGTAAGGGCGTAAACGTATCTGGCGACAGTTTGAAGATATTGTATTGATCGGATAAGTTTTTGTATTCAACCAAATGCAAAAAAATATAAAACGTATGGCAGATTTGAACAGCACCTCCTGTCTATATAGGTGAAAGGCAATTTCAAGTAACCGAAGACAGGAAAGGATCAAATGATTATGATGCAAGATGAACAGATCGTTGAATTGTATTTTCAGCGCAATGAAAGGGCACTCCTGGAGACATCCGACAAATACGGAAACTATTGTAAGACGATCGCGCGAAATATTCTGCACGATGAGGAGTCTTCGAAGGAATGTCTGAATGATACGCTGTATCAAAGTTGGAACACCATCCCTCCGACGCGGCCTTCGAGTCTGAAAGCATATGTCGGACGGATCATTCGCAATCTCTCGCTCAACCGGTGGGAGCATGAACACGCGGTAAAGCGTGGGGGCGGGGAAGCCGCATTGGCGTATGAAGAACTAGGCGAATGCATAGCAGACGGCCTGGCGAAAAGCGCAGAGCAGCTTGAGGAGAGCATGGTGATCCGCGATGTCATGGATCGAATACTGGATGGACTGACTGTGCAAAACCGTCGTATTTTCGTGCGTCGGTATTGGTATTGCAGTTCCGTCAAAGAAATAGCATTGGCCTTCGGCCTGTCTGAAAACTCTGTTACGAAAAGCCTTTCCCGTATCAGAAATGACTTGAGAAACGCATTAGAGAAAGCAGGTGTCGTATTATGAGTAAAAGAGACGAGGAGCGCCTTATGATGAGGCAGGTCGGGGCGATCAACGAAAAGCATATTCTGGAAGCCGATTATACAGAGGAAGAACTGGAAAAACTGAAGGATACAGGAGCATTAAGCGCTGTTTCAAAGGCAAAAAACAATTCGGAAGATGGAAGTGAGACCATGCTCGCCGGTACGGAGGCGCCCATGGGAGATGATCTTACGGACGCCGTTCGCCCGGTTCGCGGACAGAAAGGGGTGAACTATCTGCCCGTTGCAGTGTCCATTACCCTGATTGCTGCTGCAGTACTCCTGTTCATATTCTTTTGGAATCCGGATCGGAGTCAGGTCATTTCGACGACAGAGGATAGTTCAAATAACACGACACAGTCAACAGAGGCTCTAACAGAAGCTCCGACAGAAACTTCGACAGAAACTTCGGCAGAAACTCCGACAGAGACACAGGAACTTTCGGAAGAGGCTACAGATGCTGACCGGGCAGTCCTGATCAATGAGACGAACTTCCCGGATGCTACGTTCCGGAATAGTATCAGAGAATGGTACGATAAGAACCGGGACGGTCGTTTGGATGAAGAAGAGATCTATAATTTGACAGATATTAATGTGAATAATATGAATATATCCGATCTGAAGGGAATCGAGTGGTTCCCGAGACTGGTCAGTTTGAATTGCACAAATACGGACATCCGCACGTTGGATGTAAGCCGTAACACGGATCTCAGACACTTATATTGCGGAGCAAACTGGCTTAGTGAACTGGACCTGAGTGCTAATACAGCACTGTCAACGCTGGAATGCTCCGGCTGTAAACTGACATCACTGGACATCAGCCACAACATAAAACTGAAAACTCTCGATTGCAGCTCCAATAAGTTGGAGACTCTGGATGTGAGTCAGAACATACTATTGTTTAATCTCAAATGTTTCTCAAATACGCATCTTCATGAGCTGGATTTCTCCGGTAATCCGTTGTTGGTTTTGAGGTTGATTGCGGGTGGTTTCATCCGTGAACCGTATATGAATCTGCTTCTCGACCCGAAAGAAGCCCGGATCGATGAAGATGCCGCGGTTTCGGTCGATGCAGAAAACTTTCCGGATGCGGCATTCCGAGCCTATGTAGAAGAGAATTTCGATGTGGATAAGAACGGGAAGCTGGATGCATCGGAGATTGAAAATGCAACACAGATCCGTGTGAAGGAACAGAATATCAAAGATCTGAAAGGAATCGAGCATTTGGTTTTTCTCGAATTGCTGGAGTGCCCAAACAATCAATTGACAAAGCTGGATCTAAGCAGGAACCCGGAGCTGAGATCTCTCGCTTGTTCCGGTAATCTGTTAACTTCACTGAATCTCAGTGCGAATACGAAATTGAGTTGGCTCGAATGTAACGGAAACCTTCTCGAAGAGCTGGATGTCAGCAATAATCCCGGGCTCAACTATATCAGATGCGTCGGCAATCGGTTGACATCCTTGGATTTTAGCAGTTGTGAATTGCTGGAATGGTTGTATTGCAGTGAGAACCGTATCGAAACACTAAACCTGGGCAACATTCGGTGGTTGTATGCCCTGGACTGTCACGATAACCTTTTGACAGAACTGGATCTGAGCAAATGCACGGATCTCAATTCGGTTTGGTGTCAAAACAATCGCCTGAAGAAACTGGACGTACATCTGAATACGGATCTGTCCTCGATCTATTGTAGTAATAATGAGATTACAACGCTGGATCTGAGCGCGAACTCCTGGATGGAGGATCTGAAGTGCGATGTGGATGTTGTAGTTACGGGCAGACCGCATTGACGCTTTCGCTCAAAAATGGTATAATCAGATCAAGGATTTAAACACGAATCAATAAACGTAACGATAGATCAAGACATTGTATGAACGGAGGTATTTTATGAAATTTTTTGTTTGCGAGAAGTGCGGTAATTTTGTAGAGATGATCAAGGATTCGGGCGTTCCGATGATGTGCTGCGGTCAGAAGATGACCGAGCTGGTGCCCGGGACTTCCGACGGCGCGTATGAGAAGCACGTGCCGGTGTATACCGTTGAGGGCAATAAAGTGACTGTTACGGTCGGTGCGGTGGAGCATCCGATGCTCGAGGTGCACTACATCGAGTGGATCGCTGTGGAGACCGCGAAGGGCGCACAAAGAAAGTTCCTGAAGGCAGGCGAGAAGCCGGTCGCAGAGTTTACGCTCACCGAGGATGATTCCGTCGTAGCAGTGTATGCGTACTGCAACCTGCATGGCCTTTGGAAAGCCGAATAATATATAAAGTATGATAAGATAAGCCGGGCAGTTCATTTTGGCAAAACAAGGGCTGGCCGGCTCTTATCGATTCCATGAAAGAATTATGCCGGCTTTTCAAGAGAGAATTGATTGAATGAAGAACCGTTTTTCGTGAGAATGCTGTAAGACTTCAGAACAACTTTTCATGAGAGTGCAGTAAGACTATAATAATACAATAGGCGGGAAATGAGAAAATGAAGAAAAGAACGATCGATGAAAAATGGACGTTCCGTAGGGGGTATCTGGATTCGATATCTATGCTGGAGCAGGATGCGGGTGTGGAGGTAAACCTTCCGCATGACGGAATGATCGGAACGCCTGTGTCGCCGGATGCACCGGCGGGTGCAGACTCCGGATATTACAACGGCGGCATGTCCAATTATACGAATTATATCTACATACCGAAGGAGTGGAGTTTCGGCTGCGTTTTACTTAAGTTCGACGGGGTCATGATGTACTCGATGATCGATGTGAACGGAAGCCGGGTGGCGCAAAGCCACAACGGTTATGCGCCGTTTTATGTGGATCTGACGAATTACGTTACCTTTGGGGAGGAAAACCGCATCACGGTCAATGTCAACACCGGCGTGCAGCCCAGTTCCCGTTGGTACTCGGGCTCAGGTTTGTATCGCGGCGCGAGTCTGTGCTACGGCCCGAAAGTTCACGTGGTCCCGGATGGCGTATTTGTATTTACAAAAGAAGTATCCCAAGACCACGCGTTTCTCGAAGCACTGGTGGAAGTCGAGAATTCCGGACTGGGCAGTCATCTCGCCGAGGTGGAACTTACGCTGACACCGGACGGCTCCGATGAGGTTGCCGCCGTAACGAAGCGAGTGATCCAGGTTGGTTCGAGTAAGACAGAAAACGCCCGCATCACGCTGGTCGTGAAAGATCCCAAACTGTGGGATGCAGATACGCCGAACCTGTACCGTGTTTGCGCCGTGGTTCGTGACCTGGGCATATATACGACGCATTTCGTACGAAATGAAGAAGTGACCGAGGATCAGGCAGAGGCGCTCTTCGGTATCCGGACTGTCACGGCGGATCCCATAAACGGCCTGCGGATCAACGGTAAGACAGTCAAATTAAAAGGCGGGTGCCTCCATCATGATAACGGCCTGCTGGGCGCGGTCTCATTGCCTGCAAGCGAGGAGCGAAAGATTCGGAAGATGAAAAGCATCGGATTCAACGCGATTCGAACGGCGCACAATCCGCCTTCGGCTGCATTGATCGAGTGCTGCGACCGGCTCGGCATGTATGTGTTCGATGAGGCGTTCGATGCCTGGAACATAGGAAAGCGCGGCGGAGATTACCATCAGTTTTTTGCTTCCGACTGGGAGCGGAGCCTGACGGCATTTGTGAAGCGTGACCGCATCCATCCGTCGGTCATCCTTTGGTCCACGGGCAATGAGATCCCCGAGCGCGGAGGCTTAGGCGACGGTTACGCAACGGCGACGAAGCTCGCCGAAACGATCCGCAAACTGGATGGGACCCGCCCCATCAGCAATGGCATATGCTCCTTCTGGAGCGGACTGGACGATAAGCTGGCCAGAGGGCAGAACCAGTCACAGAATTCCGATGACGGCCTGCGGGAGATCCTCTGGGAGACCGCAACGGAGCCGTTTACCAACGGGCTGGATGTGGTCGGTTATAACTACATGGAAGACATCTATGAGCGGGATCACGAGATGTTTCCGGAGCGGGTCATCCTGGGCTCTGAAAACTTCCCGAACCAGATCGGTTTTCGCTGGCCCATGGTGGAACGACTTCCCTATGTGATCGGTGATTTTACGTGGACGGCATGGGATTACATCGGTGAGGCCGGCCTGGGTAAGGCGGCCTATGTGGATCCGGAGGATCCGAAGGCGCCGCGCTTCCCCTGGGATCTGATGCCGCAGCAGACGTCCCCCTATCCCTGGAGACTGTCGAACGATGCGGATTTCGACATCAACGGAACCCTTTTGCCTCAGGGTGAGTACCGCAGTGTCATCTGGGGCAGCGAGGAGACCCATCTGTACAGCATGCACCCGGATACGTTCGGAAAAAAGGAAGTCGTCAGCATGTGGGGCTTCCCCTATGTGCAGAAAAACTGGAACTACGCGACGCGGGAGACTGAGCCGGTCGAACTGGTCGTTTTCTCACGCGCAGACGAAGTCGAAGTATTTGTGAACGGAACGAGCATTGGCCGGAAACCGGTATCGATGGAGCGGCCCTTGCCATACAGCGCGAGATTCGTAACGACCTATCAACCGGGAACGGTCACGGCCGTAAGCTATCGCGATAAAAAAGAGGTCAGCAGAGACACGCTGACCACGACCGGACAGCCTGCGCAGATCCGTCTGGTTCCCGAAACTCGGAAGCTCAGTGCCGACGGGCACGATGTACTCTATATGGGAATTGAGATCCTGGATAGTGAAGGACGTATTGTGCCCGATGCAAAGGTCGCTCTCACGGCTGAAGTGAGCGGCGCGGCCGTTTTAGCCGGTTTCGGTTCCGCAAACCCTATCACCGAAGAAGATTACACCGACAACGAAGCGACGACCTTCCGCGGCCTGACCATGCTGGTCCTGCGCTCCGGTTATACGGCCGGAACGTGCAGCGTCACCGTGCAGGCGGACGGATTTGCGCCGGCGACGGAAGTAGTTTCCGTAGAATAAATCAACGGCAAATGAGGTGCTGGACAATGATCTGTAAAGCAGAAATAAAACTTACGGGCGATGAATATGCAGGCTTTTATTCCTGCGGCCTGACCATGCTGGGAAGTTCGACGATGCGTCGTTTTACTTCCGTGCAGGAGAAGGACGGACTATTTGAGGCGGTGTCGGAGGACGGGCTGAAACTTTCGACCCGAACGACGAAAAGCACCGTAAGCGATGCTTACGAGGTGAGAACTTCGTTTACAAACCTGTCCCCCAAGGCGGTGACCCTGGAGATGATCACATCGTTTTTGCTGCCGGATATAAAGGCGGACCGCGTTCACCGTATCCTTTCGTTTTGGAGTGCGGAAGGCAGGGTGAAGGCCGACAATCTGGTCGATCTGAACATGGAGCACTCCTGGAACCATATGGCGTTTCGTGTGGAGAAATTCGGAAATGTAGGTTCCATGCCGGTGCGGAAGTATTTTCCGTTTGTTGCGTTAGAGGACAGTGAGACGAAGGTTTTTATCGCCGTCCAGCTGTATTCGCCGGCATCCTGGCAGATCGAGCTGACGGTTCGTAGGGATGACACGGTCACTCTGTCCGGCGGGATCGCCGACCGCGACTTCGGCGCATGGTCCAAAAAAGTGCTTCCGGGTCAGACCTTCGAGGCCCCCATGGCGGTATTCGCGCAGGGCAGTACGTTGGAGGAAGCGTGCGCCAAACTGGTCTGTGCGCAGCAGCCGGCGATCAGCCCGATCGACGAAGACATGGGGATCGTGTTTAATGAATATTGTACGACCTGGGGAAATCCTACGATCGACAACCTGAAGAAGCTGGCAGATCAGATCGCTGGAAAGGGCATCAAGTATCTTGTGATGGACTCCGGCTGGTACTCCGATTGCGGCTATTGGTGGGAGTATCGCGGGGAATGGAGCATCAACAAAAAACGCTTTCCGAACGGCTTGAAGGAACTGGCGGACTACGTGCGGAATAAAGGCATGATCCCCGGAATCTGGTTTGAGTTTGAGACCGTTGGATACAAGGCGGATGCCTTCGGTGACGCGGATCACCTAATTCAAAAGGACGGGGTGCCCCTGACCATCGGCGGCGCGCGGTTTTGGAACATGGAGGATCCTTACGTTCGGGAGTATCTGAAACGAAACGTCACGGACCGGCTGAAGGAGGACGGCTTCGGCTACATTAAGGTGGATTATAATGACACGCTGGGGATCGGCTGTGACGGCGACGAAGCCCCCGGGGAAAACCTGCGCAGAAAGGTCCTGGCCACACAGGCTTTTTTCCGGACCATGCGAGAGGAGATCCCGGATCTGGTGATCGAAAACTGCTCCAGCGGCGGACATCGCCTGGAACCGTCGTTTATGCAGCTGGCTTCGCAGGCCAGTTTCTCGGATGCACATGAGATCCTGTCGCTGCCGATCATTGCCGCGAACCTGCACCGCGTGATCCAACCCCGCCAGAGTCAGATCTGGGCGGTCCTTCGCGCAGCCGATTCGCGAGAGAGGATCTTTTATTCCATGTGCGCCACATTCCTGGGGCGCATGGGCTTAAGCGGCGATGTCTATGATCTGAACGAAGAACAGTGGAAATTGCTGGAGGGCGCCATAGCCTTCTACAAAGAAGCCGCGCCGATCATCAAGAACGGCACTACAACGCAGATTCTTACGAATGTGAAGCGTTACAATGCTCCCGAAGGCTGCCAGCTCGTGGTTCGGAGCTATGAAGATAAGATCCTCTGCGTATTTCATCGATTTGAACACTCCTGTACGTTGGAGGAGTTTTGTAAGGCGCATTACTTTGAACTGCCCGCAGGCACGGTGCTGCATTCTTACGGAGAGGCTGCCTGTGATTTTTCAGCAGAAGCCGCCATATTGCAGATGTGACATCCGCTAACGGAGTGGGCGCATATTGGCCACGGGCCAGCGATCTTCGAATATCAGAAAGGAGGAGAACATGCTTCTTGCGAGGTGAAGGATCTGGTGCTGGCCGTTTTAAACCAGGCGCTGTCGAACATGAATACAGATACGCAGACCGTTATGCGCCGCAGAGATGTCGTAGCGGATATTCTGAAAAACAACGATTATCAGCACATCAGCGAGAAACGGGCCGAAGAGATCAAGCGTCTGCTGAAGAATTATGACGGCATGCCTGCCCGGCTGCGGGCGGAGCTGGAGCGCTTCGGCTTTGTCATTACAGAAGATGGCAAACATTACAAACTGACGTATTTCGGGGATGGGAGGTACCAGACGACATTTTCCAAAACCCCGAGCGACGTGCGCACCGGAAAAAACAGCGCGCAGAAGATCCTGCGGAAAATGCTGTGAGCCGCGGCTTCCGGTCGTTATAAGAAGCGGCGATATTGTCACATGAGGAGAATAGGATGTCTACATTTACCAAAAAAGAGATCAAAAATACATTTCTGGAGATGCTGGAGGACATGCCGCTGAACCAGATCACGGTGAAGGATCTGACGAAGCGGTGTGGAATCAACCGGAATTCGTTTTATTATCATTACCAGGATATTCCGACGCTGATCGAGGAGATCGTGACGGAGGACGCAGATGCGATCATCCGGGAGTACAGCTCCATCGACTCTCTGCAGACCGGCCTGCAGGCCGTCCTGAGTTTCGGTTCCGAGAAGCGCAAAGCCATCCTTCATATCTTCAATTCCGTAAACCGCGATATATTCGAGCGCGATCTCTGGAAGGTATGCGAATACGTGGTCACACAGTATTTCAGGCCGATCCTTAAGGAAAGCTCTTTAAGTGAGATCGATCAGGAGATCGTCATTAAGTTTTACAAGTGTGAGTGCTTCGGGTTCGCCATGGACTGGCTGAACAACGGCATGGTGGAGCAGGAGCAGGCACAGATCGATCGCTTCTGTGAATACCAGACGCGGTTGTTTTCACTTTTGTTATTGCAATAGAACGGTGGAAATGTGACAAAAAGAACCGTCCCCACTGTCACATTTTTTGAGCAAAACAGGTCGCATGCCTAGTTTTTAGGCACGCGACCTGTTTTGCCTATTGGCGATTTTGAAGACCTGCGATAAAGTAGTAACGGTCAATGTAATTGAATGATGCACCCGGAAGAACAGGGTGCGGGAAAGGAACATGAAAAGATGAGATTTTCAAAAACGGTCGTAAAGTATCGTGTGCTGATTTTGGTGCTGGCCGTGGTGCTGCTCATTCCGTCGGTTTTCGGATATATCAACACACGCGTGAATTACGACATGCTCAACTACCTCCCGAAGGATATGGAGACCGTGATCGGTCAGGATGAACTGATGACTGATTTCGGTAAGGGAGCGTTCTCCATGATCATATTGGAGGACATGTCCGTCCGGGATATCTCGAAACTGAAAGCGAAGATCGAGCAGGTCGAACATGTGGATTCCGTAGTATGGTACAGCAGTATCGCGGATGTTTCCGTTCCGCTTGAGATCCTGCCGAAGAGCCTGTATACGGCGTTCAACACGGACCATTCGACCATGATGGCAGTGTTTTTCGACAGTTCGACCTCCGCGGATGTCACCATGGACGCCATTCACGAGATCCGAAAGATCGCAGGCAAGCAGTGCTTCGTATCCGGTCTGTCCGCGATGGTCACGGATCTAAAGGATATCTGTGAGAGGGAGGAACCGATCTACGTAGCCGTAGCGGTAGCACTGGCGCTTCTGGCCATGATGCTCCTTCTGGATAACTGGTTGGTGCCCGTAGTATTCCTGGCATCCATCGGTATGATGATCATCTTGAACCTGGGCACAAATATCTTCCTGGGAGAGATCTCCTATATAACCAAGGCACTGTCGGCGGTCCTGCAGCTGGCTGTTACGATGGACTACTCGATCTTCCTGTGGCACAGCTACCATGAGTCGCTCGAGCATGTCGGCATGAAAACGGCGGACCGCAGCGCGAAAGAGGAGGCCATGGTACAGGCCATCCACAATACGCTCACCAGCGTCATTGGAAGTTCGGTGACCACGATCGCAGGCTTCATTGCCCTGTGCTTCATGACATTTACCATGGGACGCGATCTGGGCATCGTCATGGCAAAAGGCGTGGTGCTCGGTGTGCTCGGTTGTGTCACCGTACTGCCGGCCATGATCCTGATCCTGGATAAGCCGCTGTCGAAACTGATGCACCGGCCGCTGATCCCGAAGACCGAAAAACTCTCGGCGGCGATCGTGAAGATATTCCCGGTGCTTCTCGTGATCTTTGTGGCGGTCACGATCCCGGCATTTATCGGTTACAACAAGACACAGAACGAAGTTTATTATGATATTGCGGACTCGCTGCCTGCGGATCTGGACCATGCGGTGGCGAACCGAAAACTGAAGAACGATTTTAATGTGGCGACTACGCACATGCTTCTGGTGGACGCAAACCTGTCTGCGAAGAACACGCGGTCCATGATGCGTGAAATGGAGCAGACCGACGGCATTAAATACGTGTTGGGCGTGGATTCGCTCGTCGGTGCGGGCGTTCCGGAAGAGATCCTGCCAAAGTCCCTTACGTCGATTCTTCAAAGTAACAAATGGAAACTGATCCTGGTGAATTCGGAGTATCGTGTGGCCAGCGACGCGGTCAATGAGCAGATCACAAAACTCAACGAGATCCTGAAGCGATACGATCCCTCCGGCATGTTGATCGGTGAGGCGCCCTGTATGAAGGACCTGATCGAGACGACCGACAAGGATTTCAAGGTCGTCAACGCGGTCTCGATCGCGGCGATCTTCCTCATCATCGCACTGGTCGAAAAAAGCATTTCGCTTCCGTTCCTCCTGATCGCGGTGATCGAGACCGCCATCTTCATCAACCTCGGC
>ONPC01000159.1 GCA_900319565.1 uncultured Eubacteriales bacterium
TGACCGGAACAAGGTCAAAAGTTCCGCCCTTGAATATCAGTTCCCGATTACCCGGATTATTAATATCCAGAACTACTCGCCATGTGCGGAGATTTGTATAACTGGTTCCGCTGATTCCATCGGTACTATTAAAGAACGAAGGCCATGCTTTGACCCTGGTCTTCCCGTCCTCCGCGAAAACCATCAAATAAACGAAATCATCTGTAGTAGTGACTGCAAACTCCTGTTCGCCCGTCTTGGTAATCGAAGAATACCTGGGATCTATACGGATAATCTTTTTCTCGATCACGGAGAATTTCACTGACTTACTGAGCAAACTCGGTGTCTTGGTCTTTCCTGCCTTGAAGGTAAGCTCTCGGTTACCCAAATTGGCGATGGAATAGTCGACCTTCCACGTGCGCTCACTGCCGGAAACCGTGCTGTTGCCGGAGGCTGCCCAGGTCTTTACCAGGTTCCCGCCCTCAGCATACATCATCAGATACTGTGCGGTCGAATTCGTCTTTACGGTGAAATACTCTTTACCGCCCTTACCAATGTATGCATCGGACGCTGAAGCTGAGTTCACCCAGACTTCCTCTACTGTAAACTTAACGGTCCTCTGTGCCGTTGTCGGTACCGTGGGGGATTCCGTCTTGAAGGTCAGGCTTCTCTTTCCGGGATCACCGATCGTCTGCGTAACTTTCCATGTTCTTACGTTACCACTGACGGTGCTATTCGTTGACGACGCTGTCCAAGTCTTTACGAGATTGCCGTTTTCGGCGTATTCATACAGGTACTTTGTATCCGATGTCGATTTGACAGTAAACTCCTGCGCTGTCCCCTTTTTGATGACAGCATTCTTCGCGGATGCGCTGATAATACCCGAGTTTTCGACCATAAACGATACCGTGACGGGATTTGTCACAGGCGTGGCGCTCGTTGTACCTCCTTTGAAGACCAGCTTCCGGCTTCCCGGGTTGCCGATCGCATGGCTTACAGTCCACTTGCGGTTGGAACCGCTTAATGTGCTGTTGCCGGAAGCCTGCCACGTTCTGACTAAAGTTTTACCATCCTCCGCATACAGCATCAGATACTTTACATCGGAAGTGGACGCCACTTCAAATTCCTGCTCCGACGTCTTCGTAATGGAAGGCAGTTTCGCCTTCGCACTGATAATGGTCTTTTCTGTGGGATCTGCATATACATCACGTCCCACGCCGGCGATCGGAAGCAGCATCGTGACCATGATCGCGGTCATCAGAACCATCAGCAGCCGTTTAGTTATTCTCCTTTGCATACATTCCCTCCGTTTTCCTTCGTTATCACTTCCACTCGATCGTCACATTTTCGGCTCCGGTAACCGTAACCCCACTGTCAACGATCAATGAGGTCAATGCTTTATTTTGGGACACATCGAGGGTCGTAATATTGTTATAAGAGCATTTGAGCGTTTCCAAAGCGGTATTGGCACTTACATTCAAGGCATCCAGTTTATTATCATGGCAGTTTAAAATTGTCAACTTTGTGCATTTGCTCAAATCCAGGCTCGTTATCTTATTGGAATAACAATACACCTTCTCCAGTTCCGTGTTGGCAGTCAGATCCAATGCCGGCAGGTCGATGGCGGCGCAATACAGTGTTTTAAGCTTCTTGTTATTGCTTAAGTCCAGCCCCTCCAGAGAACTAAACCCGCATTCCAGGAAAGTCAACTCTGTATTATTCTTTAAATCCAGCGTTTTTGCAGGTATGCCGGAACAGTCCAGAGACTCCAGTTTTCTGTTTCCGCTGAGATCCAACGACTCGATCGGATTCGAATAACACATAAGTCTCTTCAACTCCGTAAAGTACTCTATTCCCTTTAACGATTGAATCTTTAACCTGTAAACATCAAGTGCTTCAACTGCTTTCAGTTCGTCTGCGCTCAACGTGTTATCCATATTTATATCAATATTTTTTGTTACATAGTCTCGGAAGTTGTCATCCGGGAAATTCGAGGCATTGACCGAAACCGAAGCCAGGACCATACATTCGACCGATGCCTGTGAGGCCGTCGGTGTGGATGTAGTTCCGGTCTTAAACGTCAGCTTGCGTTTTCCGGCCGTACCGATCGTATAAATCACTGTCCACGTTCTCACACTTCCGCTGACCATGCTGTTATCGGAGGCAGCTGTCCAGGTTTTAACCAGATTTCCTCCCTCTGCGTACATCATAAGGTAATTCGCGTTTGAAGATGTTTTTACGATAAACGTCTGTGATGTTCCCTTAATGATCGTATCATATTGCACCGAAGCGCTGATCACGCTCGCGTTTACGTCCTCAACCGTAAACGATACGGTCAATGCATTCGTTGCCGGTGTCGTGTTCGAAATACCGCCCTTGAAGGTCAGTTTCCGTTTGCCGGTGGTACCGATCGAAAGGCTTACTGTCCACTTGCGTGTCTTTTCCGCAGTCTCCGTGCTGTTGCCGGATGCCGCCCAACTCTTTACGAAGTAGCCATCCTCTGCGTAAAGCATCAGGTTCTTCACGTCTGCCGAGGTCACGACCTCAAAAGTCTGCGGTGTCCCCTTTGTGATGGTCGCGTATTTCGCCGAAGCACTGATGAGTTTCTTCTCTACCACCGCGAATTTCACGGTCGCTGCGAAAGCGCTCGGCGTCGTAGTTTTGCCTGCCTTGATCTTCAGTTCACGGTTTCCTGCCGATCCGATCGAAATGCTTACTGTCCAGGTGCGGACAGCCCCGGATACTGTACTGTTGGTTGAAGATGCGGTCCAAGTCTTTACCAGGTTGCCTCCCTCGGCGTACAGCATCAGGTACTTCGCATTCGACGTAGTCTTCACTGTAAACGTCTGGATCCCGCCCTTACCGATCGTAGCATATTTCGCGGATGCGGAGTTCACCCAAACATCCTCCACCGTGAATTCCACCGATCTCTGCACAGCAGTCGGTGTCGACGTAGTTCCCGCCTTGAAGGTCAGCTTTCTTTTACCCGCAGAGGCGATGTTCTGACTCACGGTCCAGGTTCTTACATTGCCGCTGACCGTACTCGAAGAGGACGCTGACCAGGTCTTTACCAGGTTGCCTCCCTCAGCATATTCCATCAGATACTTCGCGTCCGCTGTCGTCTTAACGGTAAATACCTGCTCTCCGCCCTTTTTGATGGCGGTGCTCTTTGCAGAAGCGCTGATCACGCCGGTATTTTCGACCTTGAACGATACCGTCACCGCGTTTGTGACCGGTGTTGTATTTGTAGTTCCGCCCTTGAAGACCAGTTTCCGATTTCCGGCACTATTGATCGCGTGGCTCACGGTCCAAATGCGAGCATTGCCGCTGACCGTACTGTTGCCGGATGCCGCCCAGCTCTTTACCAGAGGTGAACCACCCTCGGCATACAGCATCAGATTCTGCACGTCCTTGGAAGTAACTACTTCAAACTCCTGTGCCGTTCCCTTAAGAACCGCA
>ONPC01000045.1 GCA_900319565.1 uncultured Eubacteriales bacterium
CATGGACCTGTATCTGGCACGCGGCATGGACCGCAAGGAGGCCATGAAGCAGGTGGCGGCGGACCGCGGGATCTCGAAGCGGGACGTTTATAAGGAATTACTGGAGGAAAGCGGAGAATGAGAGATGCCCAGAAGATGAAAGATGAGGATATCCGCCCGATCCTGTTCGACTATTTGGACGAGCAGGGAGTGCGTGGCCGGTTTTTTGAGGAGTTTGTTCTGGGGCGCCGGACGCGGGCTGACGCGCTTCTGGTGCGCGAGGACCTGATCGGTTTCGAGATCAAAAGCGACCGGGACACATTGGCCAGACTGAAGCGCCAGATCAAGGGCTACCACCAGTTCTGCGACCGCAGTTACATCGTGGTCGGCGCGAAATATCTGGAAAAAGTGCAGGAGGAGGTCCCGGAAAACTGGGGCGTGATCCTGATCAAAAAGGGCGAAAACGAAGAGGAGCAGCCCACCCTCGAGATCCTGCGGAAGGCAACGGCCGGACCGCGCGAACATTTGCGCTCGCAATTACACTTATTGTGGAGATCCGAGCTGATCGAGATCATTCGCAGGCATGACCTGGGCGGCGTTTCCGGAAAGAATAAGCAGCGTCTGCGGGAGATGATCTACCACGGACTGCCGCGGGAGACCGTGCGCGCAGAACTTTGCGAAGCATTGATCCAGAGAGACTACTCGCTGTACGAAGGCGAAGATGAAGAATAAAAGAGCAATGTGTCAGTGGGAAAGGTGACAAAAAGAACCGTCCCCATTGACACATTTTTTCAAAAAGGGTCCTAACCATTTTCCGGAAAACGCTACTATATAGGTGAAAGCTTTCAAATGCAACTGAGGTACACACTATGACGAAAGAACAGATGGAACAGATCGTTTCGGAAAATATGAAGAAGATCTATCTGTACTGCGTGCGCAGATTGGGAAATGCGTCGGACGCGGAGGATGTGGCGTCGGACATCATGCTGGAACTGCTGCGTTCGTACTCCGAGGTGAGGGACGACGCGGCGGTACATAGTTACATGTGGTCCGTGGCCGGAAACCTGTGTAAAAGCTTCTGGCGTAAGGCCGGGAAAATGGCAACGATGGAGATCCCCGAAGACTATGCGGGAACCTATATGATCACACCCGAGGAGCAGCTGATCCACGAAGAGGAATTGCTTACGCTTCGGCGGGAGCTCTCCCTGCTCAGCGAAAAGTACCGCAAGGTCATGATCGCGCACTACATTCAGCAGAAAACCTGCGAAGAGATCGCAGGCGAGATGGGATTGACCGTGACGAATGTAAAGCAGTATCTGTTCGAAGGACGGAAAAAAGTCCGGAAAGGAATGGACATGCAAAGAGAATATGGAGTATATAGTTACGCACCGGAGAAGTTCACAATGGATTTCTGGGGCGATTCGGGAGAGGGTTACTGGTCGTTGTTCGACCGCAAACTGCCGGGAAGCATCATGCTTTCGGTCTATGACGCGCCGAAGACGCTGGAGGAGCTCAGCATGGAGGTCGGCGTTTCGATGCCGTACCTCGAGGAGGAGGTGGCTCGCCTTTTGGAGTACGAGCTTCTGGTGAAGCAGGGTAATAAGTACCGCAGCGGTATCGTGATCTACGACAATGCTTTTTTAGACGCCGTAAAGCGTGCGGCCCGCGAAGCATTGACCGAGAATATCGAAGCGATCCGAGCCATGGTGAAACGGGGAACCGAGCTACTGAAAGAGACGGACTTCACTTGTTATAAGGACGATGAAAACGTCCGCGGCTGGTTCGTCCTGATGTTGATCCTGTGGGAGGCAGTGCAACAGTCGGAAAGCAAACTGAAGACGCCGCTGATATTTCCCCTTCTGGCCAATGGTTCCAGGGGCTACGTGATGGGCCAGCGCGGCGAGCATGAGAGAGAGGTCTCCGGCTTTTACGGGATGTATACCCTGAACCACGGCTACCTGCGGTCTTTGAATTTCAACCGCCTGACGGATCGGGTGGTGAACCCTTTTGAGATGGGCGTTCGCGATGTGCTTCTCGCCTGTGAAGAGCGCCGCGGCGAGACGTCGGAATGGGAGAACCTGTCCGACATGATCGAGAAGAAGATCGTCCACATTGAGGACGGAAAGATCTGCCCGAACTACTGCGAGATATCCGAAACCTGCTACAAGGAGATCATGGATAAAATGGCCGGCGAGATCGACTTTATGGCAGATCTGTCGGCACGACTTCGCGAGCATGCGGCGAAGACCCTGGCAGCATCGACCTCGAAGGATATTTTGCATGCGGAGGAGATCGGCAGCATCCTCTCCATGTGGAAAATTTTGGAGAACATGGTTCCGATTGCCCTTGAGAGCGGACTGCTCACAAAGGGAACCGAGGAGCAAAACCTCACCGTCTTTTATATTCATTGGTAAAGAACCGGAATTTGAATGTGTCAGGGGGGACGGTTCCATTGACACATGTTGACGTAAAGCAAGACTTGACAAACGGACCGAATCGTGACATAATTCGTTTGTCAGGGCCCGTAGCTCAGTTGGGAGAGCGCTGCGTTCGCAACGCAGAGGTCATGGGTTCGAATCCCACCGGGTCCACCGCGTCGTCACGGGCTTCATATCGCTCGTGGCGACTTTTTTATGCTTCGCAATAAAAGCGCCCCTCGTTCATTCCGCCGTTCCTCCTTTCCGCAAAAGGGCACGCTCGGCTCGCATTCATCGTAAGAAAACCGTAAGGAAAAATATCTTGACGCAATAGTTTCGGAATGATATCATAGTGATATCAACCGAGGGCATAAGTCCTTCGGGGGAAATGCAAACAGTATCGAAGTAGGAGTTCGAGAAAAGAGGTAAAGGATATGAAAGAGAAGATCATCGGTAAGAAGGGAAGCGGAGCAATCATGCTCTTGCTGTATTTTGCACTGACGGCACTGTCGGTGGTTGCTTTGATCTGGTCGCTTCCGGCCAGAGAGGGCGCCGAGTTTAACAGTATGCCGGTATTTATCATTGCCATTATCTGGCTGTCCATCGGCTGGCTCATGTTGTTGGGACTGAAGATCATCAAGCCGTCGGAGGCGCTGGTCCTGACCCTGTTCGGTCGCTATGTCGGCACCCTGAAGGAAGACGGTTTCTACTGGGTAAATCCTTTCTGCGTAGGTGTAAACCCTGCAGCAGCAACGAAGCTGAACCAGAGCCGCGACGTGGCTCCGGCATCGAGCCAGGTATTGAGCGCAGCAACAGCGCAGGCTTTGATGAGCAAGAAAATGTCCCTGAAGATCATGACCCTGAACAACAATGTTCAGAAGATCAATGACTGCCTCGGTAATCCGGTCGAGATCGGTATCGCGGTAACCTGGAGAGTTGTTGACACCGCAAAGGCGGCATTCAACGTTGATAACTACAAAGAGTATCTGTCCCTGCAGTGTGACGCGGCTCTGCGTAACATTGTCCGCATCTATCCGTACGATGTAGCGGCCAATGTTGACACCACTGGCGACGGTATCGCAGACGAGGGCAGCCTGCGTGGTTCGAGTGAGCTCGTGGCTCGCCAGATCCGCGACGAGATTGCGGCAAAGGTAGTCGATGCAGGTATCGAGATCATGGAGTCTCGTATCACATATCTGGCTTATGCACCTGAGATCGCGGCGGTTATGCTTCAGCGTCAGCAGGCATCGGCGATCATTGACGCGAGAAAGATGATCGTGGATGGTGCGGTAGGCATGGTAGAAATGGCACTGGAGCGCCTGAGCCAGAACCAGACCGTAGTTTTGGATGAGGAACGTAAGGCGGCAATGGTTTCGAATCTGTTGGTAGTCCTTTGCGGCAATCACGACGCACAGCCCGTCGTTAATTCGGGTACACTGTACTAGTGAACGAAGATAAGAAAAAACAAATTCCGCTCAGACTTTCGCCCAAGCTGTACGAGGATCTCGCAGCTTGGGCAGAGTCCGATTTCCGTTCCGTCAACGGACAGATCGAATATTTGCTCACGGAATGCGTAAAAGAACATAAGAAAAGCGGCAGATATGTGCCGAAGTTTAAAGAAAATGATGAAAACGAGTCCCCGGAGGGTTAACACCTCCGGGGACTCGTTGTTTGCAGAAAAACCGGTGTATGTGACGGGACCGGATGAACCGACATGGACCCGGTCGCAGGATGTGAAAACAGAAATAACGGTTGCGCAGATCCCCTGGTTTATGGTATAAAGGATATCATGAAAGAGTTCGGAGAACGCAGAGGAACAACAAGGAGTTCCGAACCGATAGATACGGTCATGGACCATTACGAGGAAAGGAATTAAAAAGGATGAAAGAGTTTATCAGAGGAGCAAATCCGTACATGCCGCTTTGGGAGCATGTCCCGGATGGTGAGCCGCGCGTGTTTGAGTACAACGGCGAAAAAAGGGTTTATGTGTATGGGTCGCATGATATCGAGCGTACGCAGTACTGCGGCCGCAACTACGTGGTATGGTCGGCGCCGGTCACGGACCTGACGGACTGGACATATCATGGTGTGGCATACGAGACGCACTACGATTCGATCCTGTACGCGCCGGACGTGGTGAAAATGGGCGACAAATACTATATGTACGCGGCGGAGCGAAAGGGCAGTTTGGTCGTGGTGGCATCCTCGGATACGCCATGGGGACCGTTTGAGAACCCGGTGGAGACGAAACTGGGCTTCGATCCCGGCGTGCTGGTGGATGACGACGGGCAGGTCTACGCCTACTGGGGCGGCTGCGCGGCGCCGTGCTACATTGCCCGCATGAAGGACGATATGGCGACCATCGACGAGGAGACACTGGTAGAAAATCCCCTGGGACATTCGACCTGCCCGTGGAACCCGGTGGACGACGGGCACATTGACCTGATCGATGCGTTCTTCGAGGCCTCCAGTCCCCGAAAGGTCTTGGGAAAATATGTATATATCTACTCGAAGCGCTACGAGAAGCCGATCCCGGAGCTCGGCGTGTTCGAGCCTTGCAACGGTTTCCTGTCCTATCGTTTCTCCGACAGCCCGTTCGGTCCGTTCCGCGAAGGCGGCGACATCAGCTTCAACGGCGGTGAGATCCTGAAGGACGCCGACGGCTGTGGCACCATGACCTACCAGTGGGGCAACAACCACGGCTCCATCATGGAGGTAAACGGCCAGTGGTACATCTTCTACCACCGTCAGACCGGGGTCAATGAGTACTCCCGCCAAGCCATGCTCGAGCCGGTGGACGTTGCGATGGGAACGGACGGAAAACTGTACATCGGCGACGTTCGCTACATCGCGGGGGAGCCGGTCAGCGCAAAGCCGGTCGAGATGACCTCGCAGGGCGCGCACATCAACGGACTGGACGCGCGTAAATGGATCTCAGCAGGCTATGCCTGCCATATTTACGGCAGCAAGACGCGCGCTTACATCGAGCCGGGCTACGAGCAGGTCGACACGATCTCCACGCCGGTGGTGAACTTAAGCTCCGGCACGACCGTGGGCTTCCGTTACCTGCAGTTTGGGGCCAATGCGCCGAAGACCGTGACCATCGTGCTGCGTGAGCATAAGGCGCTCAAGATCCGCGTCCGGATCGATTCCTACCGCGGGCGCATCGTTTCCGAGGTGGAGTTCGACGGGGCTTCTGAGACACCCGGGGAGAGGACTGTAGCATTGACCGCAGGCGTGATAGGCAAGCGTGCCGTATACTTTGAATTTGTTTCGGAGGAAGAAGGGGCAATTGCAGCCTTTGACCGCTTCACGTTTGACTGAGTGAACGTAAAAAAAGAATGCTTGACAGATGCAGACAAAGGCAATATAATAAAGTAGTTAGCGTAGGGTAACTAAAAAGACAGGGGCTGTTTTTGCGCAGCCCTTATCTTAAAATCGCCAGTTAGCGTACGCTAACTAACACAGAAACGGCGGTGATATTGACATTTTCCGTGGACAGATCGCCGACCGGAAAGGAGGATCAAATGGCTAAAACAGCGATCGTATATTGGAGCGGCACGGGCAACACCGCAGCCATGGCAGATGCAGTCGCGCTCGGAGCAAAGGAAGCCGGAGCCGATGTATCGGTTTTCGGACCGTCGGAATTTAACGCAGACCGCGCAGCGGAGTTTGACGGCATCGCGTTCGGATGCCCGGCAATGGGCGCAGAAGTGCTGGAGGAATTTGAATTCGAACCGATGTTCGCAGATGTGGAGAACGCACTTGCAGGTAAAAAAATCGGTCTGTTCGGTTCCTATGGCTGGGGAGACGGAGCGTGGATGCGCGACTGGGAAGACCGGTGCGTTTCGGCAGGGATCCGGCTTTGCGCAGACCCCGTAATGGCAAACTACGCACCTTCGGAGAGCGATATCGAGGCCTGCAAGGCACTGGGCAGAGCCCTGGTATAAGTTAAGCGACGGGCTCATGAGCGAGCCTTAATATAAATACAGGAGGATCAAAATGAGCGAGATCTTTACAAAAGTTCCGGTGATCAAATATGAGGGACCGGAAAGCAGAAATCCGTTTGCGTTCAAGTATTACGATGCAGAGCGGACCGTACTCGGAAAAAAGATGAAGGACCACCTCCCCTTTGCGATGGCCTGGTGGCATAATCTCGGCGCGAACGGCGTGGACATGTTCGGCCGCGGCACGGCGGACAAACGGTTCGGCGCTGCCTGCGAGGGGACCATGGAGCACGCAAAGGCGAAAGTGGATGCCGGCGTCGAGTTTATGAAGAAACTGGGCATCCGGTACTACTGTTTCCACGACGTGGATCTGGTTCCGGAGGCGGACGACATCAACGAGACCAACGCGCGCCTGGATGAAATCACCGATTACATCCTGGAGAAGACGAAGGGGACCGACATCAAGTGCCTGTGGGGCACGGCCAATATGTTCTCCAACCCCAGATTTATGAACGGCGCAGGAAGCACCAACGATGTAGACGTATACTGCTTTGCAGCCGCGCAGGTGAAGAAGGCCATTGAAATGACCGTAAAACTCGGTGGTAAGGGCTACGTCTTCTGGGGCGGCAGAGAAGGTTATGAGACTCTGCTGAATACGGAAGTGAAGCTGGAGCAGGAGAATATCGCAAACCTGATGCGGATGGCGCGCGACTACGGCCGCAGCATCGGCTTTAACGGAACCTTCCTGATCGAGCCGAAGCCGAAGGAACCCATGAAGCATCAGTACGACTACGATGCGGCAACCGCCATCGGTTTCCTGCGTCAGTACGGCCTGGATAAAGACTTCATGATGAACATCGAAGCGAACCATGCAACGCTCGCCGGACATACGTTCCAGCACGAGCTGCGCATCAGCCGCATCAACGGCATGCTGGGTTCGATCGATGCGAACCAGGGCGATGTGATGCTGGGCTGGGACACCGACTGTTTCCCCAGCAATGTATACGACACGACACTCGCTATGTACGAGATCGTTAAAAACGGCGGACTTCCGGTCGGCATCAACTTTGACTCCAAAAACCGCAGACCGAGCAACACCTATGAAGATATGTTCCATGCATTTATTCTGGGTATGGACTCCTTCGCGTTTGGTTTGCTGAAGACGGCGGAGATCATCGAAGACGGAAGACTGGAGGGCTTCGTTAAGGAGAAGTACAGCAGCTTCGACACGGAGCTCGGTAAGAAGATCCGCAGCGGCGAAACGACACTTTCGGAACTGGCCGAAAGAGCATGCCGCATGAAGAGCGTGGCAACACCTATGTCAGGAAGACAGGAGTATCTCGAAGGAGTGCTTAATAATCTGATCCTTTCATAAGTTTGCATATAAGAGTTTAATTTTGGGACAGGAAGGCGGCGCCGAATATCGGCACCGCCTTCTTGTTTTCATATAACCCGGGTGGATCATTTCTGACGGAACATTTAATCTTTGCTTACAAATCCTTTCGGAGTATTCCTTTTTTTAGCCTCCTTTGATATTCAAATTACTGGGGCAAATGATACCGGATCGCCGGAAATTGCCCATGTAGTTTTGGCAAATAAAAGCCTTGTGTGTATTGCGAAAACGAACGATTTGTGGTACATTTTCAGTGGATAAAAATACAGGGAGTTGAGAAACGATAACGATCGAAAGATGTCGAGAGATATCGGAAAGGAAGACGGTTATGATGATCATTTGCCCGGTGTGCGGAAAAGAGACCGAAGCCGGTTATAAGTTTTGTATGAACTGCCGAAGCGAGATCGGCGGGGCCGGAGCACCGCAAGCGGCACAGCCCGCGGCGCAGGCAGCGACGGAGCCAATCGAAGCTGCCATGCAGCAGGCAGAGTCTGCCGGCCGGAGCACGATGGCACAGGCAGTTGCGGGAGGTGTTTCGGCTGCTGCCACGGCAAAATCTCCGAAAATCATGGCGGCGCCCGAAGCGCAGGTAGGAGTGGTGTCTGAAGCGCAGACAGGCGCGATGTCGGAAGCGCAAATAGGCTCGGTGCCCGGAGCACAGGTCGGCGCAACACCCGGAGCGCAGGTAGGCGCGATGCCCGGCGGATCCCGGGCCATGGTGGCGCAGGATCTCGACTCTTACGAGCCGTACATCCAACAGGGGACCATCCCGGATTATTCAAACTATCCGGGCATGTATTCCGCCCCCGACCCGAACGCGCCGAAGGAGAAAAAGAAAAAGAAAGGGCCAGGTTCCGGACGCAAGGTCGCTGCCTTCTTCTTAGGGCTGATCCTGTTTTTCTCCGGACTGGCGACGCTGTCTCTGTACTGCGTGAAGCAGTCTTTGTCCGTAGAGAATCTGACGTCGGCGATCACAGATGTGTCCACGATCACGACGATCAAGGTCGGCGACATGACCGGCCGCGCAGAGGATGAAGGAAAGACGATTTCTACGTATATCCTAGAGCAGATCCCGGCTGACCAGAAAGAGAAGTTTCCAAACCTGACCGAGGACAGCCTCAACAAATTCATGAGCGATGACGCGGCAAAAGACGTGATCGCGGTTCCGATCGAGGATCTGGTCGGGTACATGACGGGTGATAAGGAGGAGTTCTCCATCGATTCCGCGAAGATCGTTTCGGCTCTGGAACAGAACGCCGACACGGTCGAAAAGTATATGGGTAAGAAACTCGATCCGGAGGACCTCAGATCCATCCGCGAAGCGATCGATGAGTTCAATGAAAATGACCTCGTGGCGAAGCCCGGGTTTAAAAACAAAGGGATAGCCGCAGGGATGAAGGCCATAAAGGTCCTTATGTCCGATGGCATGCTCTATGTCGCAGCGGGCATTACGGCGTTTTTTGCGCTGATGATCATCCTGGTGTTCGGTCGCTATTTCGACAGCGCCCTGATCCGCATTGGCCTGACAGGCACCCTCGTGGGCGGCGTCGTATATTTTGGAATCAAGTTCGGCCGTTTCGCGGTCGACCAGACGGAAGCAGGCAAACTCGGAAAAGGCGTCCTGGACATGCTGGATAAGGCGGTGTTCGATCAGTTTTCTTCGTCCGGTCACGTGGTGCTCATAGCGGGTGCCGGAACGATCGCGGCAGGTGTGCTTTTAAAGATCGTTCGCAGCATGGTGAAAAAATAGGGCCGTTGCATTTTCGGTTGAATCAAATCGGAATATATGATATTATATCGTGTGGGGTATAGCCCCAAGATATGACAGGAGGTATAGATAAAGATTATGAAAAAGAGTATTTCTCGATTTTTAGCGAGTGCACTGGCTGCGGGCCTGGTTCTTTCTGCACCGATCGCCGCATTTGCCGATGACGCAACTACAGCGGCTGCTTCCGAGGCTTTTGAGGCTTCTTCTGCCGGCGCAGACGATACCGAAGCATCTAAGGAAGGTGACGTTGAGACGAAACCTGCTGAAGGGCAGAACGAGGGCGGCGACACAACGACCACAGGAACGGTTCCGGCAGGTGACGGCAATGATGTCGCAGGTGCTCCGGCTTCCGCAGAAGGTGAGAAGGATGACACAGATGCTTCCAAAGCAACCACCGAGATCACAGCACACGTTCGTATCGAGGGCATCGATAAGATGCTGTACAACAGCGACGTTACCGTGAAGGTTGCTGAAGGCGAGAAGGCGACCGCAAAGTCCGTTCTTATGGCGGCAGACGAGCAGTCGGAGGAGCTGACCATCGTCGGCGCAGATGCGAACTATATTACCGAGGTAAACGGCGTGAAGGCCGCAACCTACGGTGGCTGGGACGGCTGGATGTACCAGGTGAACGGAACGGCGGCTCCCGTCGGCATCGATGCATATGAGATCGCTGCCGGTGACAGCATTGTCCTGTATTACTCCGATGAATACGGAATCGGCATGGACTATCCGGTTATGAATACAGAGAAACTCGCAGAAAAGAAGATCTCCTTCACTTCTACGAAGACTACATATGATGCAGAAGGTAAGGCATCGACCGCAGAGGTAAAGGTTGCCGACATGAACGTTACCATCGCTGGCGAGACCTTCAAGACCGATGCGAACGGCGAGATCACACTTTCGGACGCTGCCATGAAGGCGCTGCCTGCAGAGATCTCGATCGCTAAATATGCCGAAAACGGCTGCCCGCTGGTACTTCGTTACGCACCGGGAACCAAGGTAGAAGCTCCGGCTACTGCTTCGCCCGCAGGCGACGCAACACCGGTTGCATGGCTGTTTGTTCTGGCTGCAGGCGCAGCGACGGCAGCAGCTGTAACGCGCAAGAAAAATCAGGCTTGATCATAGTTGCTTCGCACGACGACTTATTCGGAACCGACGGCCGTAAGGCCGAGCTGTAACGAACGTCGGCGAAGACTGACGGAAAGGAAGTCGGAATGCAAAACAAAATGCGAAAGCGTCGACACAATATCGTTTTGTGGTCGCTGGCATTCGTTTTGCTTCTGGCTTCTTTTTTTGATGCCGTAAAGCAAAGCGGGGCGCTTCCGACGGTATACGTTTGGGCGGCCGGGATGAAGGGAACGGGCTTTCAGGGGCCGGCACAGGCAGACCGCGACGCCAAAACGGCCCGTTCGGCGGAGGAACTGAAAAAACGGTGCGAGGAGGCGCTTGACTGGAAGATGAAGGCTTCCGGGGCGACGTCTGCGCAGGATCTGCTGGACCGGATGGCGGCGCATGCGGGCAAAAGCCCGGAGGACTGGTACGTCCTCGCGATGGCGAAGATGGGCTTGGAACTCGATTATACGAAGTATGCAAATGCCCTGTTCGAGGGGTGCAAAGATCCCGAGCCGACGGATGTGGAGCAGTACCGGCGATATCTCGTGGCTCGCGCCATGGGATACGAGGACATTCCCGGAACGGCTCCGGAGAAACTGAAGGATAAGGGCATCATGAGCGCGATCTATCGCGGCTATGCCGTGGCGGCAGGCCGTGCATCGAGTTCGTTTGTCTACGGGGAGACACAGAGCGCCCTGATCGATTTGAAACTGGCAGACGGCGGGTACGCCCTGATGGGTGAGACCTCCGATGTCGACGTGACGGCCTTTGTTTTGCAAGCCTACGGCGCGCTTCTCGGCGCACAGGGGAAGACGGCGGCAGGCGCGGAGCTGGCGTCTGCGGTTCGCGATGGTTTTGCATTGCTCGGTAAGCGTCAGGCGGCGGACGGCGGTTACGCATCGTTCGGCACGGCAAATGCCGAGAGCGGAGCCATGGTGCTGCTGGCCCTGGCGTCATTTTCCGATGAGGACATAACGGCGGAAGTACGTAACTCGGTCCATGCGAATGAACTGATCGAAGCAACGAACCGCTTCCAGACGGCCGGAGGTGGCTTCGCACATGCGCTGTCGGACGGGGTTGCTTCCATGGAAAATGATCTGGCCACGGCACAGGTTATGTGCGCTTATGCGGCCTATGCTTCCTACCTGAAGGGAGCACCCGGCAGACTCTACTCGGTGAAGGCGGCGGCAACGCCTGTGGTTCCGACGACGGAGAAACCGACCGAGGCCTCCACGGAGGAGACGACACAGAAGCAGACCGAAGCGTCAGCAGAGGAGACAACACAGAAGCAGACCGAAGACTCTAGCGAGGAGACTACAGCGAAGGGGACGGAGGTTTCAGCAGAAGAAACGACCGAAGAGACCGCAGAAGTATCGACGGAGGAAGCTGCCGAGATAACGACCGACGGCGCCAAAGAAACCACTTCGGACACGAAAACAACCGAAAACAGTTCCGCTGATACCACAACCAAAGAAGAAACGATCGAAAACTCAACTTCTGCACCCACAGAAGATCCTGATATAGAAAAGCCGGAGGGCGGTTCTTCCACCTCGGCACGAACGATACAATGGATCATGACGGCAGTCGTGGCCGGCTTGATCTTACTCGCCTTGCTGGCGAACCTTTTTTCTAAGCGAAAATCAAAACTGAACTACATCCTGATATTTGCGATTGGGGCGGCGGCGTTCGTCTTCATCTGGATGTCGAAGATCACGCTCCCGGAGCAGGCGACGCAGAAACAGCAGCAGACCTATCTGGAGCGGTTGCCCGCGCAGGGCGAGTTCCGCATTACGATCAGCATTGACCAGAGGATCGAAGGCGAGGAGGCGCTGCTTATGCCACGCCTGGTGACGGTCAGCGGCGACGATACGGTCTTTGACATACTGCAGCGCGTGACCACGGCGTACGGCATCAGCCTTGACTATTCGAAGAGCATGGTCGGAACGGTCTATGTGCGGGCCATCGGCGGGCATGCGGAGTTCGACCGCGGCGCAGGTTCCGGCTGGGTATTTCTGGTCAATGGTGTGCCTGCGACGACAGATGCGGGAAGCGTGAAACTTAACGACGGAGACGTCCTGCGCTGGGCCTACACGCTGGACCTGGGAAAGGATGTGAGCCCATGAGAGTTTACCTTCATTCCCGAACCTGGTTCATCTATTTTGTGATGGTCATCGTGATCCTGATGACCTTCTGGCACCCGGTGGTGCTGCTGATCAGTCTGGAGAGCGGATTGGTCTGGTGGAAGATCCTGAAACGGAGGCTGACCCTGGGGCACGTGCTCGGGGCAACTGCCCTGCTGGGTTTCCTCACGGTGATCAATCCGATCATATCCGCAAACGGCGCTACGATCCTGTTCTACTTAAACGGGCGCGCATATACGGCAGAAGCTCTGGTCTACGGCTTTCTGTTTGCTTCGGTCATGGTCTGCGCCCTGCTTTGGAGCGTGATCCTGAGTGAGGTCATGACCACGGACCGCTGGCTCTGCGTCTGCGGTCGGCGGTTTTCCCGCACCGGTCTGGTTCTGACCATGGTGTTCCGTTTCTTCCCGCTGTTTTCGAAACAGTGGCATAAGATCCGCGAAGGGCAGGAAGCTCTGGGCGGGACGCCGGTCGGCTGGCGCGAGACATTTTCCCTGACGAAACGGGAGCTTTTGTGCATGCTGACCTGGTCGCTGGAGCATGGTTTCGTTACGGCCGATGCGATGCTGGCGCGCGGCTACGGCTCCGCGAAGCGGACCTATTTCAATCGTGAAAACTACGGCGCGGCGAGCGTCTTGGTCGCACTGGCGGTCATCGGAGCATTTGCCGCGATCCTGACCGCTGCCATCGGCGGCGGAATGGAATCACAGATCTATCCCTACGTCCGTATCCATATGGACGGGGCTAAGGATATCCTGGGCTTCACGGCATATTTCCTGCTGTGTCACCTGCCGATGATATCCTGTAAAGTACTGCGGGAGGAAAGGAGGATGCGGTCATGATCCAAGTTGAAAACTTAAGTTTTACATACAGCGGAGCGGCCCGTCCGAGCCTCTGCGACATATCGCTGCAAGTCGCTCCGGGCGAATTCATCCTGCTCTGCGGGCCGACCGGCTGCGGAAAATCGACCCTGCTTCGGATGCTGAAGCCGGAACTGAACCCCGCCGGGGTGCGCACCGGCCGTGTGCTGTATAAGGACCGTGAGATCGGGGCGGACGACCGCCTGCCCGAGGTCGGCTTCGTTATGCAGATGCCCGAACAGCAGGTCGTTACGGACCGCGTATGGCATGAACTGGCCTTCGGTCTGGAGAACCTTGGGGTTAAGTCCGACGTGATACGGCGGCGCAGCGCGGAGATCGCGGCCTACTTTGACCTGGAAAAAAGTTTTGAAAAAGATACGAATGCCCTGTCCGGCGGCGAAAAACAGCAGCTGGTCGTAGCATCGACCATGATCATGGGGTGCAAGGTTCTGCTTCTGGATGAGCCGACCTCGCAGTTGGACCCGATCGCGGCGAATCGCTTCTTCCTGTGGCTGGAGCAGCTGCGGCGGGAGTTCGGCATCACGATCGTCCTGGCGGAGCATCATCTGGAGGAGATCTTCGGTGAGGCGGATCGCGTGATCTTCATGGAAAACGGTCGCATCCTGGCGCAGGGGAAGCCGGCGCTGGTGGCGCAGACCCTGCTTTCCGGAAGGAATGCATTTTCCGCGGCACTCCCGACGGTGACCCGTCTGTTTTATGAGGCGAGATCCGGGCGTGATCCCTTTGTTTCGCTGCGCGAGGCAAAAGCGGCGCCGGACTTCGACACCTTGGCAGCGATGGTTCGAAAGGCGGAGACCGCAGGTGCGGCTTCGGAAGTATCGGAGACGGCGCGTGCGTCTGAGGCGGCCGTCACGCTGAAGAATGTTTCCTTTGGATACGACGCATATTCGCCGGTCGTTTTGAACAAACTGTCGCTGGAGATCCCTGCGGGCGCGTGCACGGCCATCGTCGGGGGCAATGGAAGCGGAAAGTCTACGCTGCTGAAGGTGATCGCCGGGCTGATCCCGGAGAAAAAATGTTCCGGAGGAAAGGTAAAGTTTCCGGAGGGCGGTCGCAGGATATCCTTCCTGATGCAGGATGTTACGACGCTGTTTACCGAGGAAACGGTATATGAGGAGATCGTGGCCGGCGTTCGGGGACGCGTGGAAGCCGGCGGCGATGACTTTGTCGAACGCTTCCTGAAAGAAAACGGACTGAGCGTCCTGTCCGAACACCTGAAGCAGCATCCCTACGACTTAAGCGGCGGTGAACAGCAGATGCTGGGCATCGCGAAACTGCTGCTGCGAGACCCGCAGATCCTGCTTCTGGACGAACCGACGAAGGGTATGGACGCCGTGGCGAAAGAACAGTTTGCCAAACTGATCAAAAAGAAAACGAAAGACGGAGCGACCGTCGTTCTGGTCACGCACGATCTGGATTTTGCGGAGATGTGCGCGGACTACGCGGCCATGTTGTTCCGCGGCGAGATCCTGTCGAAAGAGCGGGCCGACCGCTTCTTTGCGGACAATGTCTTCTATACGACGCATAAAAACCGTGCGCTGAACACGTGAGGCAGGCCCTCTTAGGCGCAAACACTGAAAAATAAGCCGAAGGATCGGCAGAAAGGAGAACCAAGGGCAGATGACGCAGGAATTATCGGTTGAAAAAAGACTCGCTGCGGGCAGATCCTCCCGTATGCAGGCGCGTAAACTCTGCATGGTCGCGGTCATGACGACGCTCGCCGTCATGGGACGCGTTCTGTTTGCCGCGCTTCCGGGTTTTAAGCCCGTCACGGCGATCGTTATCCTGTCCGGCATGTATTTCGGCGCGGGCAGCGGACTGGCGACCGGTGCACTGGCAGCCCTGGTTTCCAATATCTATTTTACGCAAGGCCCCTGGACGCCCTTCCAGATGCTGGCCTGGGGCTTGATCGGCCTGATCTCGGGACTGCTGTCGCGGCCGCTGATCCGCCACCCGCTCCTGCTGTACATCTGGGGCGCATTGTCCGGAATATGCTACTATCTGTTCATGGATTCCTGGATGATCCTGTGGTATAACAAGACGCCGACACTGCAGTTGTGGCTGGCGGCTTTTTCCACCGGCGTCTTCAGTCTGGTCACCTACATGATCTCGAATGTGGTGTTTCTTGCGGCGCTTTCACCTGCGATGGGACGGAGGCTGCTGCGCATTTCCCGAAAGTGCGGTTTTTAAGGGCGGTGAAAGAAGCGGACCCGCTTTGTGAAACAAATGTAAATCTTTTGTTAACAAAGCCCGAATCGATGCAATGTAGGTTGACTTTTTCGGGCAAAAAACGTATACTTTTTATGGTGTGACTTGTAGAGAAAAGGAATGTTTGGAACAACAGACTGCTATTAGGAGGTTTGCTGTGGAAACAACGATCGATGATAATATCCGGTTTCTGGAACAAGCCAAGTCGGCCCTGTCTTCCCTGGAACAGATCCGCAGCCAGAAGATCGATCTGGCGGCAAACGAAAAACGGATCGAAAAACTGATCGCGGCGGAGCAGCGTTCGATCGAGGATGAGATCAATCGAACCGTAAAAAAACGCCGGGATGAGGTCGTGTCCGGGTACGACAAAGAGATCGTCGGAGTCCAGGAACGACTCAAGAAACTGAGATCTAAGAAAGAGCAGGCCCGAAATGCCGGGATGAAAGAGCGGATCAAAGAAGAGACCGCCGACCTGGCATCGAGAAACTCGGATCTGAAAACACATATTCACACGATAGTAAAACAGAACGGATTGCCCGCCTTTTGCGAATCCGGTTGGTTTTATGTGTTCTTTTTAACCAGCACGGCGCTACAGTGGGTCATCCTGGCTGCGGCTTGCGTGGTTTGGATGTTTGTCATCCCATATATGATCTACATTTTCAGCGGCAGTGAGGCTCCCCTTTTGCTGACCCTTCTGCACCTGATCTTTTTTGCCGTGACCATGACCGGATATTTCCTGATCAATGTCAAGGTAAAATACCGTTACTACGACACGCTGAAACTGATCCAGGCAGACCGCGCGCAGATTGCGCGGAATAAAAAAGAGATCCGTCTGATCACAAAGGATATCAAAAAAGACGACGACGACGAACGCTACGATCTGGGGGATTTCAACTACGAGATCGCGAAGACCGAAGCAGAAGTCGAGGATGTAGCACAGCGGAAGAAAGAAGCGCTGTCCACCTTCGAAGCAGTGACTCGTCAGGTGATCTGCGACGAGATCACGGAGACCGGACGCGAGCGCCTCAACGAGCTTCGGGCAGAGCAGGCGGCCAATGCGAGCGCGTTAGCGCAGACTGAGGAGACCTATAAAAACAGTTCCATCCGCTTCACCGACCGGTACGGCGGATACCTTCCGAGAGAGTGCATGGATCAGTCGAACATTGACCAATTGATCGAACTGATGCGCAGCGGACAGGCTTCGAGCATCACGGAGGCGGTGACCGTCTTCCAGACGAAGAAAGCATAAAGAGAATTATAAATAAACGGAGGAAAGAGCGATATGGCTGATGAAAGAGATCGCTTTTCGGATGACGAGAAAAAAGTCATTTCGCTCGATGAAGTGCGACAGACGCGAGGTGAGCGGCTGGCGACAAAAGAAGAAAACCGCAAAAAAGGGCACAGTGACGAGTATCTGGACGAACGTCTGCGCGAAGAGATCAAAGCGCATGCGTCGTTTCGCAGAACTCTGGGATTGTGCCTGATTTTGATTCTCATCGTTGTGGTCATGGTATATTTCGGTATACGCCTGACCATGAAGTACAACAGCATCGTAATGGTCGAATCGAAGCCGGCGGAGGAGATGGCGACGTTTACGTCCCTGCCTTATGCGGACGGCATTCTGAAATACAACAATGACGGTATGGTCTATTATGGCCGTGACGGCGCGGCGAAATGGACAGCGACTTACGAGATGCGTAAACCGAAGCCTTCCGTATGCGGGGAATACATCGTGATGGCGGACATCGGGTACAACAACCTGGTGATCTGCAACCGCGACGGAAAACAGGGCAGCGCTTACAGCACGCTGCCGATCAGCTCGGTCAGCATTTCCCGCGAAGGCCGCGTGGCGGCGGTGGTAGAGGACGACATGGCGAACCGCATCCTGTTTTTCGATAAGACGGGAGCGCGCAGCGACTCGAACTTTCAGACGCTGATGAATAAGACCGGCTACCCGATGTCGGCGGCGCTGTCTCCGGATGGAAAGATGCTCATGGTATCCTACGTCTACATGGAGCAGGGCATGATGAACAACAAACTGATCTTTTACGACTTCCATGACAGCCAGGTCGGAGCGAACCAGACCGTCGGCGGTTTCCAGAAATACGGGGACACGCTGTTTGCGCGGGTCGCTTTTCTGGAGGACAACAAGCGCGCGGTCGCATTCGGTGACGGCCGCATCGTGTTCTTCTCCTTGAAAAACCGCGTAAAGCCCGAGGAGACGGCGGATGTGAGGATCTCCGATACGATCGAGAGGGCCTTCTATGATGAAGAGGGCGTCTATGTCGTGACCTCCCAGCCCGAGAACAACGCATGGCTCGTGACCTGCTATGCAAAGGACGGCACGGCGCGGTACGCATATCGTTCGACCTTCCTTCCGGATCACGTCAGCATGAAGAACGGCTGTCTGTTTTTCTATGACAGCAGCACGCTGGTCGTATATGGTAAGGTTTTGGGAAAGATGAAACTGCGTTTCCAGGGAAACTTTACGGCCAATGTCCGCACGGTGGTCAACCTCGGTAAGGACAACTCGTTTTTGATCATGACCGATACCCAGGTGATGCGTGTAAAACTGAAGAACTGATGAATGAAAGTCACCCTTCGGCAAAACCGACGGGGATCGGCAGAGCAGGCGGGACAGCCCGCAAATAAGAAAGGAACAGGAAAAATGAAAATTTTAGTTACCGGCGGCGCCGGATTTATCGGAAGCCACACATGCGTGGAGCTTCTGGAGGCCGGCTACGATGTAGTTGTAGTGGATAACCTGTGTAATTCCAGCGAGAAGAGTCTGGATCGCGTGGAGCAGATCACCGGAAAAAAGGTGACATTCTATAAGGCGGACATTCTGGACGAGGCGGCGCTTACAGCGATCTTCGAAAAGGAAAAGATCTATGCGGTGATCCATTTTGCAGGCTTAAAAGCGGTCGGCGAGTCAGTGAAAAAACCGATCGAATACTATACCAATAACATTGCGGGAACGCTGGTCCTGCTTCGCGTATGCCGTGCTTTCGGCGTGAAGAATATCATCTTCAGTTCCTCCGCGACGGTCTACGGCGATCCGCTGACCATTCCGGTCGATGAGACCTGCCCGAAGCAGAATGCGACGAACCCGTACGGACAGACGAAGAGCATGCTGGAGCAGATCCTGATGGATGTGGTCGTTTCGGATCCCGAGTGGAGCGTGATCCTGCTTCGTTACTTCAACCCGATCGGAGCGCATAAGAGCGGCCTGATCGGCGAGGATCCGCAGGGCATTCCGAACAACCTGGTTCCGTACATTGCCCAGGTGGCGGTCGGCCGCAGAGAGTACCTGTCGGTTTTCGGCAACGACTACGACACCCCGGACGGCACCGGCGTGCGCGACTATATCCATGTGGTGGATCTGGCGCGCGGCCATGTGATGGCTCTGAAGAAATTTGCCGAAGAGCCGAAGGTGCGGATCTATAATCTGGGTACGGGCCGCGGCTACAGTGTTCTCGAGGTACTGCATGCCTATGAAAAGGCTTGCGGCAAGACACTTCCTTATCAGATCAAGGAAAGACGCGCCGGCGACATCGCGACCAATTACGCCGATGCCTCTCTGGCGAAAAAAGAGCTCGGATGGGAAGCGACCATGGATCTCGACGAGATGTGCCGGGATTCCTGGAACTGGCAGAGCAAAAACCCGAATGGTTACAACGAATAGGAGAAAGTCATGAACTATTGCTTCGGAATCGATATCGGCGGCACCAGCATTAAGATGGGCCTGTTTGACACAGAGGGAAATCTTCTGGATAAATGGGAGATCCCGACACGGAAAGAAAACGGAAGGGAAGCTGTGCTGACGGATATCGCAACGTCCGTACAGGAGAAGATCTCTGAGAAAAAGATCGCACCCGGTGAGGTGTGCGGCGCCGGAATGGGCGTTCCCGGACCGGTCGAGCCGGATGGTTACGTATCGTTATGCGTAAACCTCGGATGGCGCGATTGCAACCCCGGCCGCGAGCTGTCGCAGATGTTGGGCGGGCTTTTGGTTCGTGCGGCAAACGATGCGAACGTCGCAGCCCTGGGAGAATTCTGGCGCGGCGGCGCACAGGGATGCAGCAATGTAGTCCTGCTTACACTGGGAACCGGTGTCGGCGGCGGCGTGATCATTAACGGCAAGGTCGTGGACGGCGTCCACGGAGCCGGCGGCGAGCTGGGACATGTGGTCGTGAACCCGGATGAGACGCTGCAGTGCAACTGCGGAAACTACGGCTGCCTGGAGCAGTATGCATCTGCGACCGGTGTGGTTCGCGTGGCAGGCCGCATCCTGCAGGCAAAACCGGATGTGGACAGCACGCTGCGCGCGATCGACGGTTTTTCCGCAAAGGATGTGTTCGATGCAGCGAAAGCCGGAGATGCGATCGCGAAGGAGGCGGTCGACACCCTGTGTAAGTATCTGGGCTTTGCTACGGCAAACTGCGCGATGACGATCGACCCGGAAGTCTTTGTGATCGGCGGCGGCGTATCCCGTGCCGGAGCGGTCCTGACCGATGGAATCGGAAGATATTTCGACAAATATACGCCTCTTCTGAAGAAAAAAGCGAAGATAGCGCTCGCAACGCTGGGAAATGATGCCGGAATCTATGGCGCAGCTCGTCTGGTTCTTTAAAATGCATCGTTATGCACGGTTTCGAAAAAATTAAGGGGCATTTGCACGTTTTTCTGCACAAAAGCGCATTGACCGGCAGAGAGAACCCAAAAAAATAAAAAAAAGATAAAAAATTTGAAATTCATATACTAATTTATGAGATTTTATGCTATAATGTACATGTGTCAAAGCCACTTCGGCGTGAAATCGACGAAAATGGATTTCTGAATCCGAGCGGCAGACGGAAAGGAACCGTATGAGTCAGGCGAAAGTTGACAAATACAAGGAATACAAGAAAAAAAGAAAACAGCTGATCGCGCGTGAAAAGAAGCGCAAAAAAATTATCAGTGTTGCTATTACCGGCATTATTATAATCGCAGCGTTGGCGCTGGTGTTTATGGTCGGTTTTATGATACATGACCGCATACAGAAGTCGTCGCCTAAATACGATTACGTATCAGAACAGTTCGTTCTGAATGATCTTGCGGGTGTTATGATCACCGAGCCGGCGACGGAAGCTCCTACAGAGGGGACGGAACCTGCAACGGAATAGGTCATGAGCAAAATAGGTCATCTTCATCGAGGGTTTCGAAAGATCACTAAGATGAGATGAGGAAAATGGAGGAATATCGTGGACGAGCAGAAAATTCAACAGGAACAAATTCAAGAGGCGGTATCACAGGCGGTTCGTGACGCGATGCGCGAATTTGTCTCCAAGATGCCCGAAGGCGGACAGAACTCCGGCGTTAAGGAACAGGTAGACAAGATCTATGCTGAGGTATCCGGTCAGATCGAGAAGCAGAAGGAAATGATCGAGAAGATGAACGACGTTCAGAGTCGTCTGGATCAGCAGGCAGAGACCAGCCTTCGTCTCGCAGGAACCGAGTCTACAGCTTTGGATCCTACGGCTTTCCAGCAGAACGTATCGGAATTCAAGCAGTCGATCGAGCTCTGCAGCCAGACGATGGATCAGCTTCGTAAGCAGCTTAACCGTGAGCGTAGCAACAACGATCGTACGATCACCGAGCTTTATCGTTCCATGAAGTATTCGGAGGAGCGTATCGAAGAGCTGCACGCAAACTACGACGAGTTTACGACAGTTATTCAGAGCCACAAGAGCGTTATGGGCATCCTGGTATGGTTGAACATCATTACCATCGCTGCCTTGATCATCCTGAGCGTTATTACTTTGGTCAGCGGCTGATTTGGTGCCGGGATTGAAACGCTGCAGAGTGTGATACATATGAGAAGCAGACAAATGTCGTTGGGTAAGAGCGCATTTGTCTGCTTTGCTTGCGTTTAGAAAGGAAACTGAATGAGCGAATTTGGTAAGAGACAGAATTGGGATGGTGGGAACATGCTCTACCCTCTGCCGGTGATCATGGTGTCGGTCCGTGATCCGAAGACCGGTAAGGATAACATCATTACCCTGGCATGGGCAGGAACCATCTGTTCGGATCCGCCGATGGTATCGATCTCGGTGCGAAAAGAACGTTTCAGTCATCCGATGCTGATGGCTGCAAAAGAGTTTGTTATCAATCTTACGACGAAGGAACTCGCATTTGCCACGGACCTGTGCGGCGTGAAGTCGGGCCGAGACTTTGACAAATTCGAGCTGGCGCATCTGACGAAGGGCGAGGCTTCAAAGATCAACGCTCCGCTGATCATGGAGTCGCCGGTAAACTTGGAGTGCAAGGTCGAACAGGTGCTCGAACTGGGCAGTCACGACATGTTCATCGCGAAAGTGGTCGGCGTCGACATCGACGAAAACTACCTCGATGAAAAAGGAAAGTTCCACCTGAATGATAGCGATCTTCTGGCGTATTCCCATGGCGAGTATTTCAACCTGGGAGAAAAACTGGGCACCTTCGGGTACAGCGTCCGGAAGAAGAAATAGGCGGGAAGGAACCTATGAATATAACTTTGATCGGGATGCCGGGCTCCGGAAAGAGCACCATCGGCGTCCTTTTAGCGAAAAGACTTGGGATGGAGTTCGTGGATACGGATCTCCTCATCCAGAAGCGGGAGAAACGGCGGCTGCCGGAGATCATTGCCCAGGAAGGCATGGAACGCTTCCTCGAGATCGAGAACGAGGTCAATGCTTCACTGGACGTCGAGAATACCATTATCGCGCCGGGCGGAAGCGCCGTGTACGGGCGTGAAGCCATGGAACACTTTCGAAAGATATCCACGGTGGTGTATCTGAAGCTGAGTCTTCGCGAACTGAAGAAACGTTTGGGGGACTTAAAGTCGCGCGGCGTCGTGTGCAAAGAGGGAGAGACGCTGGCGGATGTGATGCGCGAGAGGGCGCCGTTGTACGAACAGTACGCCGACCTGATCGTGGTCGAAAAACAGTACGATGTGGGTCCGACGGTGGATGAACTGCGGGCGCATTTCGAACCGATCCTGGGAAAACTCCGGGCTCAGGCCTGAGGGGGACCGGAGACGGGCATAGATTGCATGGAATAAATAAGAAAAGGATGTAAAAAAAGAATGAGATCTTCAAGTTTGAGAAGAATCAGGAGTTCGCTCCTGACAATGCTCGCTACCCTGATCCTGTCGATCGGGGTGCTGCTTTTCATGATCCATACGTTTGCGCAGAGCACGAAGGATCTGGAGGCCATGACCCAAGGGGGCTCGTTTACGGCTGTCATGATGCAGGGGACCGAACCGATGTCCTCGCCTGCGACGGTGAATTACGGCGATGAATTAAACTTGGAATTTTCGTGGTCGTTTCTAAACACAACGGTGATCACGACCGAGGATGTCATGGAGTATACATTGCCCGCGGCCATCGTTTTTGATGACGTGAGCGGGGATATCCTGAAAAACGGGACGAAAGTCGGGACCTATACGGTTCAGGGGAACAAGATCTCCGTGAACTACACCGACGAGAAGTTCTGCAAGGGGACCGATCGTTCGAGCAGCCTGTTGATCGCCGGAAAGGTGAACGGGACCGGGGTTTCTTCCACCGATCACTCGAAGGTAAAGATCGATCTGCCCGGGAACGTAAGCTATGAACTCGACGTGGTTCCGCCGAGCGCCGAGCCGGCCATGGAACTGACGAAGATCTTCGAGAACTCGAAGACGCAGGCGGAGCGGGACGCCCACCTGTATGACTGCTATATTACGGTCAATATGTTGGGGGAGCACGAAAACCCGTTTATCGGAGATGATATGTACCCCGGCATGTCGGTATACGGCGACACCGTGGATCTGTGCACGGATCCGAATTTCACGACTCCGTACAGCGGCGACTATACCTTTGATATCAATTCCACGAAGGACAGCTTCCGTCTGAACCTGACCGGAACGTTCGAGAACCGTCGCTTCTATGTGCACTATCGCGTGCAGGTTCGCGACGAAATGTTTACAGAAGACACTGCGAAGGCATTTGCCAAAAACTATCCGAGCCATTATGAGAACGGATACGAAGGCCGTATCCCGAACTTTGCATATTCCAAGAGTGATAAGATGAAAGACTCGGCACACGTTTGGGCGAACATCTACACGCTGGAGTCTCCGTTTGAGAAATGGGCCAATGACTCCGAGAACGATGTGGAGAAAGGCCTGCTCAGCTGGAGTTTCTTCATCGAGAAAATGCCGGACAGCGCCATGAATGCGTACATCGTGGACAACATTCCGACGAATACCTCCGTCGTAATCGACAGCATGCGCATCCATAATTCCACGGATCCGGACCTGACTCCGGTACAGGACTACCTCCTGTTTAACGAATATACCGAGGGCGGTAAGAAGAAACTCAAGATCACATTTACCGATGCGTTTTTGAAGGTGCTGAAGGACCATTCGATGGAGATCACCTTCTTCACGAAGGTCGAGCGCCAGCTCGCTGAGAAGGACACCTATTCGAACTCGGCGTCCCTGTATATCAACGGTGCGAATGTCGCAGACCGTCAGATGAGCATGAACTATACGAAGCCGTCGGCACTTACGAAGACGGACGTTTATAAGGCGGCGACCGCGCCGAAGGTGCACTACACCATCACGGCAAACCCCGCTTCTCTGGATCTGGACGCGACGAAGGAGACGTTTACGCTGATCGATACCTTGGGATCGGCGTTAGACATCGACCTGTCGTCCCTGAAAGTAAACGGTACGGCGCCGACGGACGCGATGAAGGCGAATTACGATCCCGCAACGCGGAAACTGACGTTGGAACTGCAGGATAAGACAGCTTATGTGATCACTTATGATGCAACGGTGAACCTCACCGCCGGTTCCGTTTTCAGCGATACGAACGGGGTCAATGACTGCGAGATCGATGGACTGGTTTCGGCCAATGGAGGAAAGCCCTCGAAACTGAGCGGAACCGTTTATAAGAGCGCGGCGAGCGCGTCATCGACCGATCAGGAAGAACTTTCCGTGCGGATCGTGAAGCACGACTCCGAGTCGACGATGAAGGCGCTGTCCGGTGCAACGTTCACACTGGAGAGAGCAACCAAGATCCTTTCCGAAGCCGTCACGGCGACCGAGAAGATCGCCGAAGGCATCGTGACCGATGCGAAGGGGCAGGTCGAAATGACTGCCTTGGTCCGCGGCGCGGTCTACGTGCTGACGGAGACGGATGCGCCGACCGGTTACGACAAACTGTCTGCGCCGATCGTATTTGCATTTGCCGACGGAATAACCACGCTGCCGTCGAAGGTATCCGTAAACGGAACGGGAGTAAGCGTAGAGCAGATCGAAGCATCGATGAACAGCAAAACGTTCTACGTAGAAAACAAGAAGACGACGGAGCCGGAGACATCGACCGAAGCGGAGACGACGACTGAGGCGGAGACAACGACCGAGGCCGAAACGACGACCGAGGCGGAGACAACGACCGAGGCCGAAACGACGACCGAGGCGGAGACAACGACCGAAGCGGAGACAACGACCGAGGCGGAAACAACGACCGAGGCCGAAACGACGACCGAAGCGGAGACATCGACCGAAGCCGAAACAACGACCGAGGCAGAGAGAACGACCGAAGCGGAGACAACGACCGAAGCAGAGACAACGACCGAAGCGGAGACATCGACCGAAGCCGAAACAACGACCGAAGCCGAAACAACGACCGAGACGACGGCGGCGTCCGAGCAAGGAGCAGCTGAAGGTCAGGAAGGCACGGCACCGGCTGGGGAAGGCACGGCTGCAGACGGAGCAACTTCGGATACGGCGGTGAAGACCGGTATTCCGGACAGAACCATCCCGATGATCCTGCTGATCGTGATCTCGGCGGGAATGCTGATTTTCTGCTCACAGAAAACGCATTCCGTAAAAAAGCATGCGAAAAAACGCAAATAAATACAAATAAACGGAGGGTAACCCCTTGGTAAACCTTGAAACACCCTAAATGCCTCTTTACAAATTGTATTTTTGTGCTATAATTAGCCTAAGTAGGTGTAAAAACTGAAACAATGAGGTGTTATATGGATCAATACATCATGAAGGGTCAGGTTCCCTTATCCGGTGAGGTGTTTATCGCCGGAGCTAAAAACGCTGCTCTCGGTATCGTGGCGGCCGCCATTATGGCAGACGAACCGGTACATGTAGATAACATTCCCGCGATCGGCGACATACAGGCTTTGATCGCAGGCGTTAAGGAAACCGGAGCCTCCGTAGTTGAAGAAAATAAACATCGTTGGATGATCAACGGCAGCACGCTTCACTCCGTTACCGTCGAGTCCGGCGAGTTACAAAAGATACGCGGCGGGTACTATCTGATCGGTGCCCTCCTGGGAAAATGTCATAAAGCACAGGTCGTTATGCCGGGCGGGTGTAATCTCGGCGCCAGACCGATTGACCAGCATCTGAAGGGCTTTCGGGCACTCGGAGCGAAGGTCGAGATCCGCAACGGCATGGTATATGCCGAGTGTGATCGTTTAGTTGGCAGTCACATTTATTTTGACGTTTCATCGGTCGGCGCGACCATCAACGTGATGCTCGCAGCTTCCCTTGCGGAAGGAAAGACCATTTTGGAGAACGTTGCAAAAGAACCCCATGTCGTTGATGTGGCGAACTTCTTAAACAGCATGGGCGCGAAGATCAAGGGCGCAGGTACGGATCTGATCCGCATCGAAGGCGTTCCGAAACTTCACGGAACAGATTACTCCATTATCCCCGATCAGATCGAGGCCGGCACCTTTATGGTGGCAGCTGCCGCGACGCGTGGGGATGTAGTTGTACGAAATGTCATTCCGAAACACTTAGAGTCCATCAGCTCCAAGCTTCGTGAGATCGGTTGCGAAGTCCTGGAAGGTGAAGAGGAGGTTCGTGTACTCGGAACCAACAGCATTCAAGCGACGAATATTAAGACTCTGCCTTATCCCGGTTTCCCGACCGACATGCAGCCGCAGATCGCGGCAACGCTCGCGCTCGCGACTGGAACCAGCATAATTTCCGAAACGGTTTTTGATGCTCGTTTTCGTTACGTAAACGAGTTAAACCGCATGGGCGCCTGCATTTCCGTTGAGCGAGACAATGCGATCATCGTCGGACCCCAGAGGCTGACAGGCGCTACCGTAAATGCATCCGACCTTCGTGCCGGCGCTGCTTTGGTGATCGCAGGCCTGTGCGCCGAAGGTTACACGACTGTGTGCGATATCGAGCACATCGAGCGCGGATATGAGGATTTCCTTGAGAAACTCCAGTCTCTCGGCGCCGTGATCGAACGTGTCGCAGAGAATGATACACGCGCAAAAACCAAGTTTCGTATGCGGGTGAGCTGATCATATTCGAGCGGCAGCATAAGCCGCACGTATGTGGATAGAGGTTCCCTATGTGGAACGATCTACGGGCAGGATTCGTACCGAACGGACCCTGCCCGTAATTTTACATATTGAGGAAGGGGCGGTACCGCCCCGTAACAGAAAGGCGTTAAAGCAATGGAACGTTATTTATTTACCTCGGAGTCGGTCACGGAGGGGCATCCCGACAAAATGTGTGACCAGATCTCCGATGCGATCCTGGATGCGATCCTTAAGCAGGATCCCATGGGCCGCGTAGCATGCGAGACCTGCTGCACCACCGGCCTGGTATTGGTCATGGGTGAGATCACAACATCCGCCTATGTAGATATTCAGAAGATCGTGCGTGATACCGTGACCGAGATCGGTTACACCCGTGCGAAGTTCGGATTTGATGCAGAGACCTGTGGTGTGATCACCGCGATCGATGAGCAGTCCGGTGACATCGCCATGGGCGTTGACCAGGCACTCGAAGCGAGAAATCACGAGATGAGCGACGACGAGATCGAGGCGATCGGCGCCGGAGATCAGGGCCTGATGTTCGGTTATGCGACCGACGAGACCGAGGTCTACATGCCGTATCCGATCTATCTGGCGCATAAGCTGGCGCGGCGTCTGACCTATGTGCGTAAGGCGGGCATTCTCCCGTACCTGCGTCCGGATGGGAAGACTCAGGTGACGGTGGAGTATGACGAAAACAACCATCCCGTTCGTCTGGATGCAGTGGTCCTGTCCACACAGCACGACGAAAACGTAGAGCAGGAGCAGATCCACGAAGACATCAAGCGAGAGGTCTTCGATGTGGTGCTTCCGCAGAACATGATCGATAAGGACACGAAGTTCTTCATTAACCCGACCGGTCGTTTCGTGATCGGCGGCCCTCACGGCGACAGCGGCCTGACCGGCCGTAAGATCATCGTAGACACCTACGGCGGCTATGCACGTCACGGCGGCGGAGCATTTTCCGGTAAGGACCCGACGAAGGTAGACCGTTCCGCAGCATACGCGGCTCGTTACGTAGCGAAGAACATCGTAGCGGCAGGCCTGGCGAAGCGTTGTGAGATCCAGCTCTCCTACGCGATCGGCGTGGCACGCCCCACGTCCATCACGGTCAATACATTCGAGACCGGCGTGATCTCCGACGAGAAGCTCGTTGAGATCATCCGCAAGCATTTCGACCTGCGCCCGGCCGGCATCATCAAGATGCTGGATCTGCGCCGTCCGATCTATAAGCAGACGGCGGCTTACGGTCACTTCGGCAGAGACGATCTGGATCTGCCTTGGGAGCGCCTGGACATGGTGGAGACACTGGCAGCGTATAAGTAAGATGGCGACCGGGCGTTAAGCCCGTTCCAAAATAGAAGTAATACAGCAAGGTGAAAGAGGTTGGGACCTTTATTCACCTTGCTGTTTATTTTTTCTCTTTCCGAATAGAGGGAGATAAATCATCCGTGACGGACGAAACCGAGCCAAAACGATCGGTCACGAAGCAGCATGGCAGCTGAAAAAAAGTATTACTACAGCAGAAGGAACACAACATGAAACGAAACAGAAATTCTCTCCGACGTATGGCAGGGGCTTTGACATTGACAGGAATTATGACGCTCTCCGGATGCGTGCAGATCCATCCGATGGATCCGGTGACGCAGGAAGCAGAGAGCACCGGAGCTGAAACGGCCGGAGTTACCGAAGCAGGGGCGACCGAGGCGGGCACCCCAGAAGGTGCGCAGAGCACGGAGGCAATGACCGAGCAGGTTTCGACGGCCGAACCCACTACGGAGGCGAAGAAGCAGGCGTCCAAATCGTTTCTCGACACGTGGTTGACACTGATCGGAAAAACCGACCTGTCCTGCTACGAAAACCGGGAGATCATTGACCCGCTGATCGCGGAAGCGAAGGAGATCTTTGCGGATCCGGACGCGACGCAGGAGGATGTGGACCGTGTGGCCTACGGCCTGCGGGATACCTTCAAACTGCTGAACGACGGCAGCAACCTGCCGCGCCCGCAGGATATCGTTGCGAACGCGGAAATGCCCGATCCGTATATATTCGCGGACGGAACGGTCATGACGGGTTTGGAGCAGTGGCCGGAGCGTCAGAAACAGATCGCGACCATGTACCAGTACTATATGTACGGCTATTGGCGCGACGGATCCGATGAGAAATTGACCTATGATTACGATGCGGCGAGCGGAAAGTTGACGATCCACGTCGAGCGTATCAGCACCGGCGCGAAGGCGTCCTTTACCGCGACCGTAAAAAAGCCCGACGCCTCGAAGGCGGCGCCGGAGGGCGGCTATCCCGTGATCGTCGGGATGCACGCCTACATCAGCGAGAATACGGCGTGGGAAGGCGGCTATGCGACCATCACGCTGGATATGGCAAATGCGATCGCTTCCGATGACACGGCGCATAAGGGTGCGTTCTACGACCTGTACCCGTACGGCGGCAACTGGAAGGAACAGACGGGCGTGTTGATGGCCTGGAGTTGGGGATGTTCGAAGATCCTCGACGCCCTGGAGGCAGGCCTCGCAGAAGAAACGAATATCAGCCCGGTGAACACGATCGTGACCGGTGTGTCCCGCTACGGTAAGGCAGCCGCGGTCTGCGGAGCGTTTGAGAAGCGCTTCAAGATGGTAGCCCCGTCCTGCTCGGGCGCGGGCGGCCTGGCGTTGTACCGCTACACCTCGCAGGGAAAGACCTACGACTTTACGTCGAAGGGGGCTCCGGCGACCTACACCTACGGTGCCAACGAGCCCATCAGCAGTTTGCAGTCCGCAGCGGAACGCGGCTGGTTCAACGATGCATTTTCCAACTTCGGAACGCCTGAAAAGATGCCCGTCGAGCAGTACATGCTGCCCGCGGTAGCGGCGGATCCGGACCGTTACTACTTCATCATCGGCTCCTGCATCAGCGAGGACTGGGTCAATGCTCCTTCGATGTGGACCTGCTACCTCGGCGCGAAGAGCATCTATGACACGTTGGGGCTGTCCGACCATCTGGCCATCAACATCCACAAAGAGGGCCACGCGGTCATCGCCGAGGATGTTGAGTACATGATGCAGTACTTCAACTACCATGTGTACGGGATCGAACTGACCATGGACCTTAAGCTGCTGCAGACGTCCGTATTTGCAGAACCGGCCAATGCTGACCCGGCCTGGGACGAAATGTTCACCGGTTGGACGAAACTGAAGTAAAGTGAGGTTCACCGGACGGAAAAAGAGGACGTTTCGGCACGCCGAAATACATTAAAATACAGGGAGGTTCCGAAGCGGGACGGCCCGGAGATCAAGGAACAGACATGGGAAAACAGAAAGAAGTAAAGACGAATGCGATGCGCATCTTGGAGCGCATGAAGATTCCGTATACCGAGCTCTCCTACGAGCCCGAAGGAGAGTTTGAGGATGGGATCCACACGGCGGATCAGCTGGGATTGCCCCATGAAAAAGTATATAAAACACTGGTATGCCGCAGCAGCGCGAAGGATTTCTTCGTGTTCGTGATCCCGATCGAGGCAGAGCTGGACTTAAAGGCAGCGGCCGCCTGCGTGGGCGTAAAGAGCGTGGAAATGATCCACGTGAAGGAGATCAAGGACATCACCGGCTACGTGCGCGGCGGATGCACTTCGATCGGCATGAAGAAAAACTATCCGACCGTGATCGACGAGAGCGCGCAGGCGCTCAGCGACATGTACGTGAGCGCGGGTCGCATCGGCGCCCAGATCAACATCAAACCGGAGGATCTGGCGAAAGCCGCCGGAGCGAAGTTCGCGAAGATCATCAGGTCATAGGCGAAAGGCCGGATTTAAACGAAGCCCGATCTTCGAAAAACCAAAAAACAATCGCATAACCTTTAGAAAACATTCAGTCCTACCGATTTCATCCCAAGGGGGTAAAAGATATGGCAGCAGAACTAGAATTTGATGTAACCGAAAACTTACGACAGGCGATGGATATCGTGGTGCCGAAGGACATGCCTGTATTGAAGGATGCAGTCACGCCTCAGGCGGTGGCTCAGACGGCCGTGCAGACAGCCGTGCAGGCGGTCGTTGCGAACCCTTCGGTCGCGGCGGTCCGCGGACCGTTTGCAACGCTTCTGGACGGCGTTAAGCGCTTCCTGGGAGGCTTTGTCGGCATGTTTAAGAGTAAGAAGGCCTTCATCGCGGCGGTGGTGCTCGTCATCAACTGGATCGTGCTTTCGATCCTCGAGAGCAAAGGCATCGACCCCGCGCCGATAAAGGTTCTGTCCTGGGCGACCTTCGGCGGAAACGTTGCCGACCGCACGGCGCTCGGAATTCTGGGCAATATCGCCGGCCGCAGCGTGGTCGCGACCATGATCATTTCCCTGTTTACGGGTGGACCGAAGCAGTTTGCGGCAGGCCTGAAGCAGATGTTTACGAAGAAGATCACTGAGACCGCCTCGGGTTTTATCCCGCAGGAATTGAAGGACGGGGCGCAGTCTGTCCGCGCGGCTTCCATGCAGGCGAAGCAGACGGTGAATAACGCGAAGCAGACCGCACAGCAGACGGTCGCAAAAGCGAAGAACAAAGTAAATAACGCAAAACAGATAGCAAAGAGCGGAAACCTCACGTGGTTCATTATGGGCGTGGGGCTTTCGCTCATGCTTTATGCATTCTTCACGGGGGCGCCTTCGCTTACGAAGTCCATGGCGGGCATCTCGGGCGCCTTCGTTTCCGTGGTTGCTCTCGGTAAGAAAAGCGGCTGGATCCGCGCCATGGCGCAGGCATTGACCGCGAAGAAAGAAGGGGCGACCCGCCTCTTAAACGAGGCAGGGACGAAGCGGTTAATGGCAGGCATGACGGCCGGATTTGCGGCGGCAGTCCCGCTTTCGGCGCTGCCCATCGCGGACGATCCGGTCTGGAAGCACCTGAACATGATCCTCGGTATCGCGCTGTTGCTGCTCGCACTGATTGTGGCAGCCTGGAAGGATGTAAACCCGGGCACGCTTTGGTTCATCTTCTTCGGAGCCGCGTTGATCGCGGTGATCGGTTTCTTCGGTTCCCGTTTCGTGGAGCCTGTGGAGCAGGGCGCGCAGTCCGCGAAGTCAGGCAGTGCGCCGGTGGAGCCGAAGGGCGCATCCTACGGAAACAACAATGAGTCTGACCTTTATGTTGCGGAGGATGGTTCGGTCGCGTTCTATGATCTGAATAAAAAATTCGTCTGCATGGTCCGGGCCATGAACGGGTTCGAACTGGATCGTGACAGTTCCTACCCGACTCACGTGACCTATATCTTAAAGGCAGACGAAGACATCGAATACACCGTGTGGTGCATCGGAGATCATACGAAGGATATCTTCAGCGGAAAGTTTTCCGAGGACCATCCGGACCTGGTTTTTGAAAGCACATCGCTAGGCAAAGTGGCCGGCGGAACGCGTGAGATATTCAAAGGACACGAGAAATATACAGTCGACTACCGGGGCACGGCCGAGGACCGAGAATTATACTACCTGTACATTCCGTATGAGCATACGGATTCCAAAACGGGTCAGGTATCCCAGAATGCATTGACCGTGCAGTTTGAAGATGAACTGTTTACCACAGTTAGCGAATGGACCGATGAGCAGTGGACGAAAGCTGCCCGGATGATCTTCGGACAGTAGAGAGGAGGCGGCTTATGAAGAGACATCGTAGAATTCACAGAATGCTCCGTCTCTGGACGGCGCTTATGATCAGCATAACATTTGCCGCATCGCCGCTGCTTCTCGTGGGAAATGTCAGCGCCGAGGAGGCGACGAAAGCGGAGGATCCCCGTGAGGGTAAGGCGGTCCAGGTGGTGGACGGTAGCCGGAAGACGAATTCGCCGTTTTACATCAAGTATAACGTGGCCGGCGGCCGCGACTTTCACTGCGCGTATGATGATGGTTCCTGGCTCGGGAATTCCTGGGATGCAACGGTTTTAGCGTCGGTCGGGGAAAATGTCACCTTAAACTATGAGGTGTCCATGCCGACGGTCGACATGGTCGTAGCGACCTGCTGGAGCTGGATGTATGACGACGTGGACCCGACGAAGGGACCGTTCAGTGAAGCAAACATGGATGTCGGGACCTATGAGTTCAGCGCATCCTTGAACACGTCGGTACGTTATTATGACGACGACGGAGAGATCATCGACGAGAAGAAAGAGACGAAGACGCTGGCGAGCTTCGGCGGGTACGACAGCGGTTCGTTCAGCATCAATATCAAAGAGGGTACGAAGAGCGTCGGGATCAGTCTGGACGCGTATTACCGTGTAAAGAACCGGACGAACCCGAACTCGGGGCTGCAGTGGGATAATTTCGCGTCGTATGTCGGCTATAGTCTGCATATCGATGTGAAGCAGGATCCAGCTGGGATCACGGACATTATTTTCTCCGATGCGGATGAAAATCCGGGCGAGATCGACGGTGGAACGATCGATGATGAGATCGTCGCTCCGACCGGGGAACACAAGCCGGAGGAGATGAAGGATGATGAGGGCTCAAAGAAGAAGCCGTCGATCCCCTGGGTTCCCACAGTGATCTCCGTCGGGGGCGCAGCAGTTGCGGGAGCGGCAGGAGCCGGAATTGCAGGAGCCG
>ONPC01000002.1 GCA_900319565.1 uncultured Eubacteriales bacterium
ATAACCACCCTCTGATTTCTTACAAAGAGTGATCGGCTCGATCGTATATGGTTTATATGCGGTCGAACTGTTTGAGCGTATAACAGAATCTGCTTTTTTCCATGCGACCACGCCAGGAGGGGTTGCGTCAGGCGGATTCCCGTTTCTTTCGTCGACCACACCTTCCTCTGATGCAAGGGCGACCTCTAAGCTGCGCTGAGGTACTGCTTCCGTTAGCGGGGCGGTCTCTATATTGCGCGAGGGTGTTTCTTCCATTGCAACGGTATCCTCTTTGCTTTGCAGATATGCTTCTTGCTCTCTCGGTACTTCACTCGCCGCGTAGATGGCTGTAGGTTCAATAAACGCAACATCTCTCGGCGCATTCTCTGCACTTTGATCGCCGTTTTTGGTCAATCCGCCCATCTGCGACAGGGCGACTGCGAAACATATGATCGCCACGCAGGCCACGGCAGATGCTATGGAAGCGACCTTGACCAGGGTCCTGAATTTATTCTTGTTTCGCGTCGGAGTGATATAGACCACACGGCTGTCCGAAGCAGCAGGCAATACAGCCTGTTCCGACGCCGTCGATTCCTCAACCGACTTTTGGGGTGCGTCCGATGAAGCGGTCCGCTCCGCATCCCGCATCAGTTTCTCCATATTCTTTTGGAATTTGGTACTCGTCTGCATCAGATCCTGCGTCTCGCCTTTGAGCGCCAGGGTCAGATACTCCTGATAGGAATCCTCGAGTTCCGCTTCCAACGCTTGCTTTAATCTCTCATCTTCGGTCATAAGCTTCACTCCTCCCCTTTCAGCATGCCGCGCAATTTATCGCGTGCCCGCAAGATCCGCATACCGGCTGTCTTCGTCGATATGCCCAGAACATCCGCGATCTCGCGTTCCTTCAGGCCATGCACGTATTTCAGTTCCAAAACCGTCTGGTGCTCCGGCGTCAGCTGCCGAATGCACTCACGAAGCTTCGCGTACTCCGACTCGCGGATCAGCTGCTCCAGCGGCTGCTCGTCTTTGCTCTCGATCCGGAAGCCCTCCTCGTCGATGTCGACAGCCTCCATGTAGCGCTTTTCCTTTCGAAGCAGGTCCAGCGCCCTGCTCTTCGTGATCGTCGCCAAAAAGTTACGCGTCCGTGTCGAATCTACATCCTCCACCCGATCCATAAAACGGGTCAATGTAAGAAAAGCATCCTGTACCGCATCCTCCGCCAATGTACGGTTCTGCAGAATTCCATTGGCCAGATATAACATGTAGTACTGATACCGCTCGTATAATCGTGTGAACAGATTTTTTTCTGCCGGCGTATCAAACGCCATTAAACAAAGCGTCACTTTTTCTCCTCCTCAGGAGACGAAAGCCATGCTTACATCCCTGCTGCGGGATCGTTGGCAATTCTCCGTCTCTGCTTATGTAACGCAGGGAAAACGAATTTCCTACAGGAATTTCTTTTACAGCCCTCCGTTTTGGAAAAACGATCCATATTTGTACTCGGTCATGAATGCGGAAAACCGTCTCCGGATACAAAACAAGGGGCGCAAGAAACGCCCCCTGTGTTTTTACAGATGCAATTCCACAAAACGTCCGGTCGCGTTGTATTGACGATACTTCACGCCGGCAGCATCCAACATACGCTTGCTGGCACGCACGGACGGCGTGTCGGCGTATTTGTCACTGTTGTAGATGATCTCCTTGATGCCGGACTGGATAATGGCCTTCGCGCACTCATTGCACGGGAACAGCGTCACATAGACGCGGGCTTCATCCAGGCGGCCGCCTCGGAAATTCAAGATCGCGTTCATCTCTGCGTGGGTCACATACTGATACTTCGTGTCGTACGGGTCCTCCGCCTCGCGCTCCCACGGGAACTCATCATCCGAGCAACCGATAGGGAAACCGTTGTAGCCCACGGAGAGGATCTTATTCGCCGGACTTACGATGCATGCGCCGACCTGCGTTCCCGGATCTTTCGACCGCATGGCGGAAAGCATGGCCACGCTCATGAAATATTCGTCCCAGGATATATAGTCTTCTCGCTTCATAGGCCCTCCTAATCGTTCTCGATCATCTGAATACGCTTGATATGACGCTCCCCGTTCGAAAATTCCGTAGTCAGGAAGGTGTCCACGATCTCCATCGCAAGACCCTTTCCGGTCACCAGACCGCCCAGGCACAGGACGTTTGCGTTGTTGTGCAGGCGCGTCATCTTCGCGCAGAACGGGTCGGTGCAGACTGCCGCGCGGATGCCCGCAAAACGGTTCGCCGCCATCGAGATCCCCAGACCTGTCGAGCATACCAGGATGCCCTTATCGCACTCGCCGGACAGGATCGCCTTAGCGACCGCCTTCGCATACACGGGATAGTGTACCGACGACTCGTCATAGCAGCCGTAATCGTGGTATGCGATGCCCTGCTCCTCCAAATGTTTGATGATCTCCTGCTTCAAAGCAAATCCGCCGTGATCACAACCTAATGCTATCATTCTTATTTCCGCCTTTCTTTCGGCTCCTGCCGAATATATGTTCTCATTCGTTTTCTTTGTTCTCGTTTTTCCGTCCGATGCCCAGCAGGCGCTGCACGGTAAGTTTCACCAGCATATCCATGCGTTCGAACGCCTCACTGTAGGCATCCATATCGCTTCCGAAGGGCATGTGCATCTCCCCCTGCTCACCTGCGAACTCGCTCAATGTGTACAGGTTAAGAGCCGTTGGGAAGCGCTCCTTCGTCATTTTTTTCTCCCGGTCGGTCATGCACAGAAGCAGTGTGTCGCCGCCCGCAACGTCACGCGCTGTGATCTCTTCGGAGTAATTTTTCGAGATGCTCAGTTCGTTTTCCTCGAGCACCTGCACCACACCGGGGTTTAAGGGCTCGGGAAACAGGACCACCAGGCCCCGCGAGCATACGCCGATGCGCTGCTGCGAATCCAGCTGCTCCATAACGCTGTTAAAGATCGATTCCGCCATAATGCTCCCGGACGTATTGTCCATGCATATGAATACGATACGTTTAAAATCCAGCATATTACTCCACCGTTACGATATGCCCTCCGGCCGCTTTTATCATGCGGTTTTCCAGGGCTTCCTTCAGGTTCGCATCCTCCGAAATACCAAAGTCCTCGGAGTAGATGCGGTCAATGTCTTCCTCATCAAAGTCACGCAGATCCGCGTACAGGTTATGCGCCACCTCCGACAGATCGCCGAACGCCCCGGCGACCACAACCCTGCAGGCATCCGAGTACGCCTGCGCCGTCTGGGACGAACAGAGCACACCGATCTTCTCGTTTTTATGCTCTTTGATCTGCTTCTGTATGTAGGCCGTCACCGCCTGCGCAGGGCCTTTCACCAGGATCATGGGCGCCTTCGGCGCGTAGTGACGATACCGCATCCCCGGCGCGCGCGGCCGCAGGTCCTG
>ONPC01000063.1 GCA_900319565.1 uncultured Eubacteriales bacterium
ACGCCGGATTACGGTGCGTCGACGCTCATCATCGTGTCGACAGCGATCCTGGTGAAGATCTTCCTGGGACGCTACAACATCGTGGTCGGAAAGAAGGTCAAATCGGAAACCCTCATCGGCTCGGGTAAGGATGCCATGCTCGATGCGGTCGTTTCCTTTGCCACGCTAGTCGCGGCGCTGATCTTCATCTATTCGGGCGTCGGGATCGAGGCCTACCTGGCTGCGGTGATCTCCTTGCTCATGATCCGCACGGGCGTGGATCTTTTGCGGGATACCTTGTCGAAGATCCTCGGCGAGCGGCCCGACGCGGCAAAGGCAAAAGAGATCAAGAAGCTCGTCATAGAATACCCGGATGTCTTCGGCGTCTACGATCTGGTGCTGCATAATTACGGACCGGAGTTTCTGATCGGTTCGCTGCACGTGGAGGTTCCGGACGACATGACCGTGGCCCAGCTCGATCGGTTGGAGCGTGAGATCTCTGACCGGGTCTACGAGGAGTGCGGGGTCATTCTGACAGGTATCAGCGTCTACGGACGCAACATGCACGACGACGCGGTCGCGGACCTGCAGAACGAGATACGCCGTTTGGTGATGGACCACGAATACGTGCTTCAGATGCATGGTTTTTATGTAAATGCGGAAACTAAGGACATTCAATTCGACGTCGTCATCGATTTTGACTCGCCGGACCGAATGGCCGTGTATGAGGAAGTGCTGCAGGATGTGCGCGGACATTTCCCCGATTATAAATTCAAGATCACGTCTGACGCAGATGTCAGCGATTAAGCTTCAGGAGGTTTTATCATGGATGAAGTATTGGAGTTTTTAAAGAAGGCGGAAACGTATTATCTGGCGACGGTAGAGGGCGACCAGCCCCGTGTGCGTCCGTTCGGCACGATCCATAAGTTTGACGGTCGCCTGTATATCCAGACCGGTAAGGTAAAGGATGTGTCCCACCAGCTCGAGGCGAACCCGAAGTTCGAACTTTGCGCGTTTTGCAACGGAACCTGGCTGCGCATTGCGGGCAAACTGATCCGTGACGAGCGGATCGAGGCGAAGGAGAGCATGCTGGACGCATATCCGACCCTGAAGCACATGTATGCGGCAGATGATGACAACACCGAGGTCCTGTACATGAAGGATGTCGTAGCTACGTTTTCTTCGTTCACGACATCACCGAAGACGATCGAGTTCTAAAAGGCGGACAGATACATGCAGAAATACAACAGTCCCATGCTGAATGCTGTGGACGATATCATCGATTATATGCTTTTGAACCTGCTGACGCTGGTCTGCTGCCTGCCGGTGTTCACCATCGGAGCGGCCATGACCGCGCGGACATTTACCGCGATGAAGATGCTGCGCGGGCAGTCCGAGGGTATCAAGAAGCCCTTCTTTCGCTCGTTTAAGCAGAATTTCGTGCAGGCGACCATCCTGACCGTTCTCATGTTCGGCATGCTGGGGTTCCTCCTTTGGGACTGGTACCTCGTGGGTCAATGGGAGGCTAGCCTTCTGACGAAGGCCTTGCTTTTCGGCGCCACTGTCTTCGTCCTGATGGTTTCCTGGATGGTGTTCCCCTTCCTGTCCCGCTACACGGTGACGATCGGCGAGGCGCTGAAGGGTGCGTTCGTCATGGCATTCACACATCTGTTCCATTCTTTTTTCGGGCTGCTGATCATCATTATCCCGATCCTGTTCGGCGTCTGGCACATGTACTGGGCCTGGCTGATCTGGCTGGCGCTGACCACTGCGACGCTGATCATCAACACGAATTTCTTCATTAAAGCGTTCGATAAGTTCGAGGTAGAACAGCGCATCGGCGCGTACGAGAACGCGACGGATGAGGAACTGGCCGCGCTCGGTAAACTGAAGAAGCAGCGGGAGCCGAAAAAGCCTGAAGTGCATAAGCATACACTGTCGGAGGCGGCAGCGCTGGTGCGCCCCGAGGACGACCCGGAGGAAGAAGCCACCGGCACGGAAAGCACGGGATCTGCGGAAGAATAGAAATCGAATCAAGATAGAAAACCAACAGGGAGTGACCATTTCGGTCACTCCCTGTTGGTTTATGATTTACAAACTTCTTTTTTCGTACTCTACGGACTCTTTCGAGATCTGCATCTGGTAGTGGCTCGGGGAGACACCGTACTCCTTTTTAAACGCCCGGTAGAAACTGGAATAGTCCGTGAAACCGCAACTGGTGAAAGTCGAGAGGATCTCGCCGTTTTCACGAAGCGCATCGCGGAACAGGGCCAGACGCTTCTTTTGGATGTATTTGTGGATCGAGATGCCCAGATGCTCTTTGAACACATGGGAAATGTGACACTTGCTGACGAAGAATTCGCGTGCCAGATCGTCGAGCGAGACCGGCTCGGTCAGATGGTTGTCGATATAGGCGATCAGGCTCTGCGACAGATGCGCCGTCTCACGCAGCTTCGGCGGGTTATCACGCTCGTAGATGCTGCGGTTGATGTCCAGAATCAGGCCGGAGATGAGAAGGTCGACTTTTGCATCCTTTCCGAAGCGGGTCTGGTGTGTCTCCTGGATGATCTCGAAGAGCTTCGACTGGAATGCATTGAACGCGATCGTGTCGTAGTGGTGGATGTAACGGTGCTCTTCTTCTGCCAGTTGGAAAATGTAGGCGAAATCCGGGGAAATGCTGCGGAAGTGCTGGTAGTAATCCTTGCTGACCCAGAGGACAAAACGCTGATAGCGTTTCCCGGGGTCGTGCGAGATCGCGTAGTGCGAGACGCCGGGCGGCATCAGGACGATGTCCCCGGGAACCAGTCGGTGCGGCTCGGTCCCGATGTTGAATTCGATGTCTCCGTTTACGAAGAAGTAAAACTCGTAGTAGGAGTGTGAGTGCGGCTGCGTCGGAGTGAAATGCAGGTCGCTGTAATAGAAGATCTCGAAGTCCTCGGAGATCATATATTGCCGCGTCGTAAAGACGGCGCGCAGGTCTTTTCTTAATTCATTCGGCATGGCGTGTTTCCTTGTGTTTTTGTGGATGTTTATGCTTTTTTTCGGGAAAATGAGTGCAAAAACTGTGCTATTTTCCCCAATTCAAAACAATTATAACATAATAGCACAGGTTTTGCAATACAGTCGACAATGTTAGCAATGGAATGAACTTTAAAAATATTTTATAATTCTACTCAAGTAGGAAAAGCGGGACATATAAGGAGAAGCAGACTCCTGTTTCGTTATTTTCGTACCAGACAAATCCCCATCAAGAAAAGAATGAACACAATTGAATGACGTGTACAGCGCGACCCGGAATGGGTGCGCTTTCGTTTTTGAGCGGGCGCATTGTGTCTGTGGTTAGGAGGAGTTAAGAAAAGTGGGCGCAGAAGAATTAAAGCCGAGTGAGCCTTCGGCGAATTACGGTTTGCCGACCAAAAAGCTCAAAGGTCATAAGACCGGCTACATGAAGAGATACTGGCAGTTATATGTCATGCTTCTCTTGCCGGTCGCATATTTCATCATATTCAAGTACATACCGATGATCTACGTTCAGGCGGCATGGAAAGACTACAAACTCGATGGAACCAGCATCTGGAAGATGCCCTGGACCTCCAAAAACGGTTGGAAGCACTTCATCGATATCTTCAAAAACAAGCAGTTCATCAACGCTTTGAAGAACACCATTACCCTGAACCTGTTAGACCTGGTCGTAGGTTTTGCGGTTCCGATCGTCTTCGCACTGATCCTGAACGAGCTTCGTATGAAGAAGTTCAAGAAGACAGTCCAGACCGTTGCGTACATGCCTCACTTCCTTTCATGGGTCGTTATCTACGGATTGGCAGTTCAGTTGTTCGCAACGAACACCGGTGTTGTAAACAATGCACTCGAAGGCATGGGCCTGTCCCGTATCGGTTTCCTGGATCAGGAGATCCCATGGATCATCATGTACATCCTGATCGGTATCTGGCAGAGTTTCGGTTGGAATTCGATCCTGTACCTGGCGGCGATCACATCCATTAACCCTGAACTGTATGAAGCAGCGTCGGTGGATGGTGCTGGAAGATTTAAAAAGATGTGGCACATTACCCTGCCGGGTATTCGTCCTACCATCGTTATCCTGTTGATCATGAGCATCGGTAATATCATCGGTTCCGGTTTCGACCGTCCGTATGCACTGCAGAAGCCGCTCGTGCTCAATGTCTCGGAAGTTCTGTCCACTTACATTTACAAGATCGGTATCATCGGCAGTAAGTGGGAGAGAGGTATTGCGATCGGTCTGTTCCAGTCCGTAGTCGGAGTATTCTTCCTGCTGACAGCTAACAAACTGGCGAGAAAATTAGGAGATCGAGGTATTTGGTAAGATGAAGATGAAAGAAAACACAGCGCCGGAGTTTGCGACGGGTGACGCTTCCGCGATCAAAAAACGCAAAAGCAAACTGAACCGGCTCCACACCAGCGATTACGTATTCATCGGAATTTGCGTCGTCGTTATCATAATCTGCCTGCTGCCTCTCGTGAACCTGTTGGCGCGGTCGCTCTCCGGATCGAACTACCTGATCCGAAACGAGATCTCACTGTGGCCCAAGGGCTTCAACCTGGATGCATATGTAGGCGTATTTAAAGAAAGCGAATATCGGTGGGCGTTTGTCTGGACCGTATTCCTTACGATCGTGGGAACATTGCTTTCCCTGACCATGACCACACTTTGTGCATATCCGCTGATCTTTGATAAGTTAAAAGGCCGCGGCGTCATGAATATCATGATCACCATCACGATGTTCTTCAACGCCGGCACCATGCCGAACTACTTGTTGTTCAAGCAGCTGCACATGCTGGACACACCGTACGTGCTTTTGGTTCCGTTCTGTCTGTCCGTATTCAACATGATCATCATGCGCAGTTTCTTCTATGGCATTCCGGACTCCTTGCGTGAGTCGGCGGAACTGGATGGAGCGAGCTTCTTCCAGATCCTGACGAAGATCTACCTGCCGTTGTCGAAGCCGGTTATCGCAACCTTGGCTCTGTACTATGCGGTAGGACGTTGGAACGGTTATTCCGACGCACTCATGTTCGCGCACAACAACAAGAAGAACTGGCCGTTGCAGTTGTACCTGTGGAACATGCTTCAGGGACAGAGCAACATCGATAACCCCGGCGAATATAAGGTCGGCTACGCCGAGCAGACGAAGGCCGCCGTCGTTATGTTCTCCACCATCCCGATCCTGTGCATCTACCCGTGGCTGCAGAAGTATTTCATCCACGGCGTAACCGTAGGCGCAGTTAAGGAATAATCCACGTTAGTAGCAGCAATGTTATTATATATATCAAGAAAGGAACTGTAACTATGAAAAAACAAGCTATTGCATTGGCGCTTGCAGCGTCTATGGCAGCGACACTTGTTGGTTGTGGTGAGAAGGATCCCAAGGACCCCACCAACGCAACCAATGCGACAAATGCACCGGGTTCCACAGAAGGAACTAAGGCTCCTGAAGGCACCAAGGCACCTGAAGACACCAAGGCTCCTGAAGGCACCAAGGCTGAAGAAGGTGACTTCGTAAACGGTAAGTTCAAAGAGACCAAGAAGATCAAGGTTGAAGTTTATGATCGTTCCCCTGAAGGCGGCACAGATGCCGGCAACAACATGTATACCGATTACATCAAGAAAGGTATGCTGGAAGATCACAACGTAGAAGTTGAGTTCGTAAAGGTTCCTCGTTGGACCGAGGGTCAGGAACTGAACAACCTGCTTTCCGCAGGAACCGCTCCTGATATCTGCGTAACTTACGACTATCCGACCATTCAGAACTACGCTAACCGTGGCGGTGTTATTGATATGGCTCCGTACCTTACTCAGTACAAGGATCAGTGCAAGAACCTCTGGGAGTGGCTGGGTGACACCAACATCAACTGGAATAAGGATCCTAAGACCGGAACCATCTGGGCTATCGAAGGTAAGAGAGCTACATCTAACCGTATCGTAACCTTCATCCGTAAGGACTGGCTGGATAAGTTAGGCCTCAAGGAGCCCACCACGAAGGAAGAGTTCGAGAAGTGCCTCGTTGCTTTCCGTGATAATGCTGAAAAGCTTCTCGGCGCTGATGCTGATAAGATGATCCCTTACTCTGTATCTTACGACGTAGGTTGGAGAGCAGGTACTCTCATCGAGTCTTTCATTGACCCTAACATCTCTGACCGTGACTACTATGTAAACGGTTTCGATGACAGAAAGTTCACCATGCCCGGAACCAAGGATGCGATCAAGCTCCTCAACAAGTGGTACAACGATGGCCTTATGTGGAAGGATTTCGCACTGTACGGCTCCGATGATGCAACTGAAGATAACAACATGAAGGCCGGCTTCGTTGGCGCTATCACTCACAACTGGGATTATGTATTCCGTAACGGTGACAAGTCCATCAACGCTGAGCTTAAGAATATGGTTGGCGCAGACGCTAAGTTCGTAGCGATCGATCCGTTCGAAGATAAGAACGGCGGACACACAAAGTTCGTTACCTCTACAGCCGGCGACCGTAAGCTTTTCTTCCCTGTAACCTGTAAGGAGCCTCTGGCTTGCCTTATGTACCTGGATTGGATCTCTGATCCCGCACACATCCAGTTCCTGCAGCTCGGTGAAGAGGGCGTAGGCCACGAGAAGTCTGCTGATGGCAAGTACTACATCACCAAGAAGATCGAGGGCGGCAACCCTGCATTCATGAACTCCGGCAGCAACATCGACCTCACCATCACCTGCAACGGTCTCCGTCTTGCAACCGAGGAAGCTACGATCCTCACCACCGCTAACAGCTATGCGGAGAACGATCCTGAGCTTGTAGCAGGCGCTGATAAGATCGCTAAGACCGATATGAGATACGACAAGAACGTAAGCGTAGGCGCTATCGAAGCTGAAGACGGCCAGGGCCAGATCCTCGGCGACAAGAGAACCGCTGCTTACCAGAAGGCTGTAACCTGTAAGCCGGATCAGTTCGAGAGCGTTTGGGCTGAGAACATGGCTGATTACATGACCTCCGGTGGTCAGGATATCCATGACGAGCGTGACGAAGCATGGGTTAAGACCTACGGCGATGTATCTGCTCTTCCGCAGTAATTGATCGTAATCATTCGACACAGATTAAATAGTTACTCAAAGTGAAACCGTAACAGGTTTCGGCGAAGCGCCCCGGCCTTTTGGCCGGGGCGCTTCGCCGTTTATTCCCGATCGTTTCACAGATTTTTTATTTGCATTCCCTTTAAACATTATGTATAATAAGAGTATAATGATGGCGCAATTCACGACGATTTGCTCCGTTAACTGAATTCATTATTGCTTTATCAGATTATTTCGCCGTTTTATCCGGTTATCCGGGAGTGCGTCGGTCAGGAATGGGGGCATCCGCAGGGTGCTAGGAAGGGTGCAATATGGATACGACAACAACTAAAGGGAATAGAAGAAGTCTCAGAATTGTGCAGATGCTTCTTCTGTGTGTATTTGGCATCGGCGTGAATGTGCTATGTTCGACGATTGCATCACATTTTTCTTGGAAGATCTACCTGGATGCCGTGGGAACAGTATTCACTGCGGTCTTCGGCGGTTATATTCCGGGCGTTATCACCGGTATCCTGACGAACCTGTTCACGGGTCTTTTGATCGATGACAGTTCGTTCTACTATGGCTCCTTAAATGTGCTTATTGCCATTATTTCTGCATACATGGCGCGTAAAGGCCTCTTACGGAAACCTTGGGGTGTTTTGGCGTGTATCTTAAGTCTGGCGGCGGTCGGAGGTTTTTTGGGCTCGCTGATCACCTGGTGCATCAATGGCGCCGTGAAGGAAGGCTTTGGCGTAGATAAGGATATTTTTTCCGCGGCGCATTGGGGAGAGTTCTTTAACTCCATTTTCGCAGATCTGTTCCGGGATCTTTTGGATAAGACCGTTACGGTCCTGCTCGTGCTCATACCGTACTACCTGATCCCGAAGGATATTCGCAGAAAACTCCGGTTCCGCGGCTGGCAGCAGCGAGCACTGAGCCATGAGGAGAAGGATGAACTGGCGAAACTGACGACGCGGCGCACGTCGCTCCGTACGAAACTGATCGTCCTGTTTCTCGCCTTTTCGCTCTTTATATCCACATGGGCATGCGGCGTCAGCTTATGGGTATATAAGAAAGGCGCTGAGGATGAAAAAACGCGTCTGGCGCAGGAGACTGCAGCCCTCGCGGCGGCGGTCATTGATCCGGATCAGATCGACGCTTATCTGCTCTTGGGTCAGTATGTGCAGGGATACAAGAAGACGGAGACCCTTCTGAAAGGCATAAAGGATACATCTCCCGATATCGAATACGTGTATGTATATAGGATCGAAGAAGATGGCTGCCATGTTGTTTTTGACGTGGATACGGAAACAGTCGAGGGCCAGGACCCCGGGACGGTCATCCCGTTTGATCCGTCGTTTGAGGAGTTTGTTCCGGACCTGCTGGCCGGAAAAGAGATCGAACCCATCGTTTCAGACGATATGTTCGGCTGGCTTCTGACGGTCTACCAACCCGTGAAAAACAAATACGGTGAAACCGTCTGCTATGCGGCCGTCGACATCTCCATGAAACAGCTCACGGCGAATAATATCATCTTCCTGACGAAGATGATCTCCCTGTTCCTGGGCTTTGTGCTTTTGGCACTGGTCTTGGGCTGGTGGTTCGCGGAATACAACATTACCTTCCCGGTCAATGCGATGGCGCAAAGCTCCGGCTCCTTTGCCTACAATAACGGTGAAGGACTTGAGGAGAGCGTTGAAAACCTGAAACAGCTGGATATTCGCACAGGCGACGAGATCGAGAACCTGCACCAGACGCTGATCAAGATGAGTACCGATGCGGTACAGCATGTGGAGGATCTGGAGGCGAAAAACGATACCATCTCGAAGATGCAGACCGCACTGATCGTCGTGCTTGCGGACATGGTGGAAGGCCGCGACGAAGACACCGGAGATCACATCAAAAAGACCTCCGCTTACGTGAAGATCATCATGGAAGGCATGCGAAAGAAAGGCTATTATACAGAACAGTTGACGGACCAGTTTGTGAAGGATGTATATCATTCGGCACCGCTGCATGATATCGGTAAGATCGGCGTTTCCGATCTGATCCTGAACAAACCCGGAAAACTGACCGACGAAGAGTTTGCCGAGATGAAGAAGCATACCCTGATCGGTGAAGAGATCCTGAATAAGGTTATGGCAAATGTTCCCGAGTCCGGTTATCTGACGGAGGCGCGCAACCTGGCTGGCGGCCACCACGAAAAGTGGAACGGAAAAGGTTACCCCCGCGGCTTAAGCGGGGAGGATATCCCGCTTTCTGCCCGTATCATGGCCGTGGCGGATGTATTTGACGCGCTGATCTCCAAACGTATCTACAAACCTCCGTTCTCGATCGAAAAAGCTCTGAGCATCATCAAGGAAGATGCCGGTTCGCATTTCGATCCGCTGGTCGCAGATGCGTTCCTTTCGGAGGAGGAAGAAGTGCGTAAGATCGCCGAAGCATTTGGCGCCGATGTAGATATCCTTTTAGAGTAAAGGTTGAAATACTCCTTCGCAAGCAGATTTATTTAGGAGGAGATCATGAAAAAATTCGGTTCATTAGCGCTTGCGTTGCTGCTTACGCTGGCCGGTTCAGCAGTGTCCGGCGGCTATAGCGATAGCATCGATTTTGACAGACCGTTTGTATACGTGATCTATGAAACAAACTATGGACTTCCGATCTTTATAGGCCTGGTAAACCATATCAACTGATTAAAAATCTATTTCGATATTTACGGGGGCTTGATTTTTCCAAGTCCCCGTATTATAATGTCTTCGTAATTGAATACAAGGGGAGCTTGCAAGAGAGCAGGCTGAGAGTAAGCGAATGCTTTGACCCTATAACCTGATTTGGATAATGCCAACGTAGGGAGATCTGATTTACCGCGCGCAGTCCTTTTTGCGTGCATTTTTTTTATCATAAAACCAGACCGGCGTGTCGGTGAAGCACTGTGTATAGGGGGTCTTCATCGAACTTTCGAACTTCGCATGATCCGAAATCGGCTCGGAAAGAAAGGAGAGCTCATGTTTAAAGAAATTACCGAAAACGTGCGGAAGAAAACTCCGCTGGTGCACAACATCACGAATTATGTCACGGTCAATGACGTGGCAAACGTTCTGCTGGCCTGCGGCGGCAGCCCGATCATGTCCGATGAACCGGACGATGTCGTGGACATCACTTCCATCTGCGGCGGCCTGAACATCAATATCGGAACGTTAAATTCGCGGACCATTCCGTCCATGTTCGCGGCCGGAAAGCGGGCCAATGAACTGGGCCACAAGGTCCTGCTGGATCCGGTAGGTGCAGGCGCGAGTGCGCTGCGCACGAAGACCGCGGTCGACCTGATGGAGCAGGTGCGCTTCGATGTGATCCGCGGAAATATATCAGAGATCAAGACACTGGCCACGGGAGCAGGCACCACGAAGGGCGTGGACGCCGACGTTGCCGACGCCGTGACCGAAGAAAACTTAGACCGCTCGGTCGCATTTGCTAAATCGTTTGCAAAAGCGAGCGGATGTGTGGTGGCCATCACAGGAGCCATTGACCTCGTGGCGGACGCGGAGAGATGTTTTGTGATCCGCAACGGCCGTCCCGAGATGGGACGCATCACCGGAACCGGCTGCCAGCTGTCCGGCCTGATGACGGCGTTTCTCGTGGCGAACCCCGACCGCATCCTGGAGGCAGCCGCTGCGGCAGTCTGCACCATGGGCCTGGCGGGCGAGATCGGCTACGCGAACCTTATGCCGAACGAGGGCAATTCGACCTACCGAAACCGCATCATCGACGCTATTTACAACATGGATGGCGACACGCTGGAGAGAGGGGCGAAATATGAAATTCGATAAGAAGGACCTGCTTCTGTACGCGATCACGGACCGAAGCTGGTTAAATGGGAAGACGCTTGTGAGCCAGGCGGAGCTGGCCCTGCAGGGCGGCGCGACCATCCTTCAGCTACGCGAGAAGCACCTTGACGACGAGGCGTTCTTTAATGAAGCCCTGGAGATCGGCGAACTGTGCCGCAAGTACCGCGTGCCCTTCATCGTGAACGACAACGTGGAGGTGGCGCTTAAAGTCGGCGCGGACGGCATCCACGTGGGCCAGAAGGACATGGCCGCGGGCGATGTCCGCCGCCTCTTAGGACCGGATAAGATCCTCGGAGTTTCGGCCCAGACAGTGGAGCAGGCGCTCCTGGCAGAGAGAAACGGCGCGGACTACCTGGGCGTGGGAGCGGTTTTTCCCACGGGCTCGAAGGACGACGCGGATGACGTCAGCCACGAGACATTGGCCGCGATCTGCAAGGCCGTAAAGATACCCGTCGTGGCCATCGGCGGCATCACGAAAAACAATGTTCTCGAACTGAAAGGTACCGGCATCGACGGAATATCCGTGATCAGTGCGATCTTCGCGCAGCCGGACATCCTCGGGGCCACGCAGGAACTGCGCAGCTTGTGCGAGGAACTGGTTAAGTAGAACCAAACAACGGAAGATACAAGGAAGGTTTGCTTCGCAAACCATAGATGCTCGAAGTTTATTTTGTACTCTCGGCGATCGCCGAGAGTACAAAACCAAACTTCTCACGCAACATGCCCACAAGTGGACATGTTGCAGCGGGCGATCGGGGGCACCACCTTCACCCGCTATAGAAAACGTATATGCTGAAAAAATAAAAACATTTGAGTGAGGTAAAAGACATGAAAACAGCATTGACGATCGCGGGAAGCGATTCCTGCGGAGGCGCCGGTATCCAGGCGGATATCAAGACCATGACCGCAAACGGCGTTTACGCCATGAGCGCGATCACGGCACTTACCGCGCAGAATACGACCGGCGTTACCGACATTTTAAACTCTACACCCGAATTCCTGGCAGCCCAGCTGGATGCGGTATTTACCGACATCTTCCCGGACGCCGTGAAGATCGGCATGGTATCCCAGACGGAGCTGATCGATGTGATCGCACAGAAGCTTACCTTCTACAAGGCGCGCAACATCGTGCTGGATCCCGTCATGGTGGCGACCAGCGGATCGAAGCTCATCTCGGATGACGCGATCGACAGTTTGTGTAAGAAACTGATCCCCCTGGCGTTGGTCATTACCCCGAACATTCCGGAGGCAGAGGTCCTGTCCGGCCTGGCCATCCGCAGTCCCAAAGACATGGAGACCGCGGCGCGCGCGATCTATGAGAAGTTCGGCACGGCAGTCCTGCTGAAGGGCGGTCACGACCTGAACGACGCGAACGACCTTTTGTACGACGGAAATGAATGTCGTTGGTTCCACGGCACTCGCATCAACAACCCGAATACCCATGGTACCGGCTGTACACTGTCCAGTGCCATTGCTTCAAACCTGGCGAAGGGGCGCGATCTTGCGACTTCTGTCGCTGCGGCGAAGCGTTACATCACCGGCGCGCTTTCGGCCATGCTGGATCTCGGTAAGGGCAGCGGCCCGATGAACCATGCATTTGACATCAAGGGGGAGTACTGAAATGAGCGAAACGAAGAAACA
>ONPC01000169.1 GCA_900319565.1 uncultured Eubacteriales bacterium
ATTATACTTGTTTCTGCTGAAATCCAGCACTACGTTTTTCTCATCCATAGCCTTCAAACCGTTCAGGTAATATCGGCTGTCGGATTTCGCATAGTCTGCTTTTCCGAGGCCATAGCTGAAATAGGACAGATACGGTAATTTTGCAAGTTCGGAAAAATCCGCGGGTTGGAACGACGCATCCTCGAAGTTCTTATTCAACGCGGAAACGTACATCGGATTCTGAAGGATACGAATATTATCGCAGTTCTCCAGATGATCCAATGCGTCCGCAGAATACACGTTAACATAATATAATTCCGGTAAGCCTCTAAACTCCTCCCAACCGACTTCCGTAGAGATGTTCAAAGCTCTCGCATACAGGAAACGAAGATGTTTCAAGTCATTGCAGTAGGAAACACGGAAGCATTCGGGGCCGTTGTTTTCCAGTTTCAGGTATCGCACATCCGAGAGGCGCGACACGATATTGTTTGTGATGGATCCGTAGAAACCGGCATCATACAGAGTGAAGGCATACAGTCCCTTGAGTTTATCGCAGTTCTTCAGGAATACCTCAATATCGCTCGTATTTCCCAATAAAAGCACGCGGTCTATTCCGAGATAGCGAACCTTTGAAAAGCACTGCGTCTCAGCCATAAAGTTTCCGGCGGCTTCCTCGTCTTTCGGGTCAGTGAAAGACAGATCGTATAGTTCCAGCTTTTGAAGGTTGGGCAGTTCCTCAATAAATGACGGGGCAGAATCCAGTTTCGTCTCGAGCAGAGAAAGACTGACCAGGTTCTCCATTTTCTTCAAACGATCTGCATTTTTTACAACGATTTGTTGTACCTGTCCTTTCACTGTCCTTCCTGCCACGGTTAAAGACGTGATCTGCGTGAGGTCAGCGATATCCGCAATGTCCGTCTCCTCCCCGAGGATCCAAAGCGCATTGACATAGGGATGAGCTTTCAGATATGCCGCATCCTCCTGGGAGAAACCTTCGCACTTATATACGTGCATTTCCCCATCGTAAAACATATCAACCGCTTCCTGATATTTCGGGTCGATGTCCCCATCCGAATAGGTGTACCGGATCCAGTCCAATCCGGAGGAGGGAGTGGTGATCCCATAGTCTTTATAATCCCCATATTGCCGAATATCAATATTCGGGTTGATCGTACGGATCTTATCCTGCACTACGGGAGGCTGCGTTGCGCGAAGATCCAGCGTTTCCAGTTTGCTGCAGGAAGCGATGACTTCCATCAGCTCGTTTTCTCCGTGTCTTATGTCATAGGCGCCGGTACTGCACTCCAACTCATAATACATACTCAGGCTCTTCAGGTTCCTGCACTCTTTTAGTCCGTCGAACCCGTAAACCTGATCCGATAAACTGTTTTCAATGACCAGTTCCTCCAGGTTTTCCAGATACCGAATTTCGAAAAGATCTATATTCATCACATTCCGGCTTGCACCGAACGCCAACTCCCAGACACCCGTAGAATACCCGGTATGAATCCTGAGTTTTTTGATTGAAAGGAGATCGGAAGCATATAGTTTTTCTCCATATGTCTTTCCCAAAGCATCATGGATAGCCAGATCCAGCACCAGATCATGCAGAACGACGACCTCATCCGTTTCCGATGGTTTGGTCGCGTCTTCGGTAACCGCTTCCGTTTGCGGTGTAGTTACCGCTTCACTGTCTGCTTCCAAATGTGGTCTGCTCGTCTCCGTATCAAACGCTTCCGTCTGCGACTCTGTCTCCGCTTCGGTCGAATTCCCGTCCGAATGCTTTCCTATACCGATTAAAAGTATGATAATAACAATTGCAACTACTGATATTACAACCACAACCGGAATCATTCGTTTATTTCGCATAGTAATGCCTTTCTCCTAGAATAATTTAGTTTTCGTCAGCATATGCATCCTATTTTCCCAGTTCTGCCACGCACACTGCCTTCCCATCTCCCATCCGCCGTACGCTGAATGTCACCAGTTCATTTATATGGCAACCGAAGTCCTGGTTCGGTTCATTGAGCATGGTTCCGACGAGTTTTGACTCGTGGACCTGTTCGATGCGGACCCAGCAGGCTTCGACGTCGAGTTCGTCCTTAACGAAGTAGACGAGGACGTCGTCGACGTAGCCGGGCTCGCGACTTTCGTCCAGGAACTCCATGAAGCGGGTCTGCTCGATCTCGGGCGAAACGTCGTAGCGTTTCAGTAGATCTATTTTGCGGGTGTGCGCCTGCGCGAAGGAGGCATCGACCGGATAAAAGTCATGGTCCAGAAGGCCGCGCGACCGCATGATCACACGCTCATCGTGTTTCCCGTCGGCAAATGTAAACGAGTCATCTTCCTTACGTCCAATGGCCAGGACCTCGAAAGACAGCCCCTGTTCGTGATCCACGTATCCGTAAACCAGCAGGCAGTTCGCGTCGGGTATCTGCGGAAAATGTTCGAGGCTATGCAGCAACCGATCCTCCTCTTTGAGCATCAACGCATTGCACTGTTTATATAAGGCTCGGAAGCCATCTGCATATTTCATAGTTTGCTCTCCCCCTGGAACCTGTCTCCTTTAGTTAGACTGCTCCCCTTAAACAGAGTATACTCCACATCGCGTCCGATATCTCGGACACATTTCTGACCAGTCCGTTCACCGTTTTATCTCGTTTTTCATGCACTTATCTAACTGTCTTAATAATACCATACACACAGTGTGAAATCAAGAATTTCAGATAAAAAACAGTAATGAATCAAAAGAGGCATGCCGGTTTACTGCATGCCTCAAATATCTCTTTCTATTCGTACTTCAATACCACGACCTGGCCATCCTGAGCATGATACGTTTCCTCCTGGCCCAACCTAACCTTGATTTTTACTTCCAGTCTGCCCTCTCCGCCTTCTTCAACATAGGATGCCAGCAGGTCAATGGTTTTTTCACTGACCTCGGTGATCGTGATTGTTCCGGGAAAACGGATCGTTTCCGAATGTGACCCTCCACCATCATTCCAGCTATGTGTACTGGTATGAAGCAGGCCGTCCAGAACCTGTGTCCCCGTTTTCGGGTTTTCATAGACCAGAACCCTCGGTTCCTGTCCATCCGTACTGCCGATAGCCGGCGTGACCGTCAGCGTGAGGCGCGGCACTCCTCTTTCCGTGGGAGCCTCAGTAGCATCCGACGTGACCGAGTTCGAATTCGATGCCACCGTTGTCGTTTTGTCATCCTCAGAACCGGATCGTGACGTGAAAAACAGGATCAATCCGGTAATCGCAACAACTACAAGAACTGCCCCTAATACTATGATTGTTTTAAACGATTTGGTTTTTTCTGTCGAAGCATTCTTCTTCATATTATATCGTCCTTTCTATAATATGTTACACTGCAAGTTTCATTAATTTCATTATATATGATGCCATTACCTTTTGTCAACACAAAATGCTGAAAATTTTCAAATTCATGTCAACGGTCAAATATTGCCACTGAGGATCCGCACGGAATCAAAGAGGCATGCCGATTTGCGGCATGCCTCTTCTTTCACGTATATTGTTTAATTCTCAATGGAGCCTTCATACAAATCCTTCTAATTCTTTTCCAACAGGAAGTACAAATATGTCCCTGCGTCCATGGTCTGGGAAACAACACACCTTTCCACGCCGCATGTGACCTCGAGCGTCTTCAGAGGATCGCTCCTCAGATCAATGGTACCATCGCTGGTTACCGTATAGCCGAGCCCCTCATCAGCAAAGGCCATCACGATACTGTCGGTTCCTATGCTTTCGATCGTTATGTTGTCATATACCTCATCTCCAACAGCAAATGAGTCATAAACCGTAGTTCTGGGCTCAGGCTGTTCTCTAGACCATCCGGTCCATCCCTGCACCCGAACCGTCAGTTTAAACGGGCCTGCCTGCTCGCTTTCGGAAGCCTGCGGCTGACTTTCAGCCGGAACCGTCAAGTTTTTCGCTCTGTTAAATGCATCCAGCGCGCTTCCTGAGACTTGGTTCAAGCCCTGCGCCTCACTGGCCAAAACCGCAGCCTTTGATCGAAGTTCTTCAGGGGACAACGTTTCCTGCGTCGCCACGGTCTGGTCAGCACCATCCGTACGCGGCGGCAGCGGCGGACTCTCCGGCGTACAGCCGGTCACAACCGCCATAAGAAAAAGAAGGCCTAAAAGGATCGTAAGTATCCTGGTTTTCTTCATAGTGTTTCTCCTCCTATTTTTCTTCTCACTGTTTTGAAAGATTTTAGTTTCGGGTTCCCATTTCTTTCCGTATCACTCCCACCAGTTCTTCATCCGCCGGCAGCCAGTTCACTTCATCCAGTTCTTCTTTCGTGAGCCAACGCGCAGCCTCGGCTTCCTTCAGCACGAGCTGCCCTTCTACTACCTCAGCCCAGAAGCAGTCCATGGACAGGTGGAATTTCGGATAGTCATACTCTACGGTTCGGATCAGTTCTCCGACCCGGATCTTCGCGGTCAATTCTTCCCGAATCTCGCGTTCCAGCGCCTGCTGTGGCGTTTCTCCGGCCTCGATCTTTCCGCCGGGGAACTCCCACCAGCCCTTATACTCGCCATAGCCGCGGGCGGTGGCAAAGATCCTTTTGATTTCATTCACTTTTGTCTGGCCGATTTTACCCTTACGTGTTGTTTTCGATCCTTTGGAGGGAATCGTTTTCTCGAAGATCACGGCTGCAACAACACGAATATACTTTAAAATGTCACCGGACTGTGTGAAGCAGACTTTCTTTCCCTCGGAGATACCTCTTTCCGCCAGGATCGCTTCGGATACCTCGATGTTCTTTTCTTCCGAGTCTTCACCGATCAGTTTCAGCAAAGCCATCGGTTCTTTTCTCCCGGTGTCCTCGCATCCGTAATCTGCTTCATAAATCGCTTTTACTGTATAGATTTCCATAGTTTCAATTACACTCCGTGATCATGCATTTACAATGTATTCGTAGATATCTTCTCGAACCGGTTCGTCCAGGATCCATTCAATTTCTACGGCGGATTTATCCGTGTTCGCCATCGTAATGGTTTCCGTATGGCCACTGGCCGTCATCGATCCGAGATAATAGAATTCTTTTGAGATCTTATCGTCTTTGTTTTTTCGAACAAAGAGCTCAACATCGATGCCGCGCTCTTTCGCCTTCAGGAAGTTCTGTACATCCTCTGAGTTCAGACTGCGTCCTGATTTCGATATTGCGATCAAGATATTTCGACTGACAAAATGATCTTCATACTTAGTGGTATCACTGATGTCTTCCGACTTCTCATAGTTTATGAAAACCGGAAAAGTTTTCGTCTTTCGGTCGAACTTGTAACCACCGATATTAAGAGGCACCTCATTCGTCTCCCAGTTCAGGAGGCGGCAGACATCCTCATATGTATATTTCTGGTACAAAACCAGATCCGATTTACCATAACTATTACTGTAATCTCTCTCATAACGGCGAATACCAAATTCAATCAGCTCATTAATGATACGATAGAAATCATCATTTTCCAACATCGTTTCAAACGATGCTGACGGTTTATAATCCTCGCCGTCCTTTTCGATAAAAATGCAGTTTTCATAGGTTTTCTTTCCGGATCCGGCGGGAAATTCATTGGTCAATACATTGATCAGATTATCTTTTTGATCATAACTGATCACCTTTCCATATTCCTTGATATCCTGCTCCAATCCGGAAAAAACGCCCAGCTTCGAAACACCTCGAACATATTTCAGAATACGTTTCAGGATCTGCAGTTCCTGAATTCTCTTTCCGCTCGCGAACTTCTTGGATATGAACTCAACGATGGTCTCCTCGTCTTTAGACAGGCGAACCGTATACTCCTTTTCATACTTTACCAGAAACTTGTAATACGATCCCAGACTATTGTTGTCAAAGATCCTGAGAACATCCATCTCTCCGTAATCATCGAAATCCTTAAGTGCCGGTATACGCCCGAGTTTGTTTTTCAGGTTTGTGTAGTTTTCCTTGATCAGTTTTATATCACTGAAGTTCGCATTGTCCACCGATGAAAAGATCTTTTTACGGCTGATCTCATCAAAATGGATCGTAGAAGCGCCGGGAAGGACTCTACAGCCCTCCATAACAAATCTACGAATATTGTCTTTGTTATAGGTCCGGTCGCCAGAAAGAGCGATCGGAATCATGAAATTATTATTGTAATTACCGATGAAGTCCAGGATAACAACATACTCTTTTCCATCTGCCTTACGCAGGCCTCTTCCGAGCTGCTGAATAAATACGATCGGTGACTGTGTCGGGCGAAGCATGATGACCTGGTTTACTTCGATGATGTCCACGCCTTCATTCAGTATTTCAACCGACAGGATGTAATCCAGCGGCTCGATTCCCTCTGCATTATCCTCATCCGCTGCAAGACGCTCAAACGCTTCCTGACGTTCCGTTTCCGAAGCATCCCCGTTTAAAGCCAGCGTTCTGTAGAAGCGTCCCGTTTCCGGATTGATCGTGTGATTTAATTTATCTGATAGGACCTCGGATTCCTTTATCTTGCTGCAAAAGATCAGGCCTTTTACCTTATCACCGCTATACCCGTAATAATGGGCTTGCGTGACAATATGCTTCACACGTTCATCGCTGGTCAACATATTAAAATCACGGGAAGCTTCTTCATCGTCTCCAATGATCGAAAGGTCCGTTATGCCAAAATAATGGAACGGACACAGCAGATTATCTTCCATGGCCTGTTGCAGTCGGATCTCGTGGGCAATGTTGTAATGAAAGAGTTCATAAACGTTCCTGCCCTCGATATGATCATCCCGTTTATCCGGGGTCGCCGTCATGCCCAGCCAGAGCTCCGGCTTGAAATACTGCATGATCTTCTGGTACGTATTGGCCACCGAGTGATGTGTTTCATCCAGAATGATCGCATCGAAATAGTCCGGCGGAAAAGTCTTCAGGTTCTCATCTCTCGAAAGAGTTTGAACCGTTGCAAATACATAGTCCTTGTCTTTGCATTCATCCAGGGAATCTCTTCCGCAAACGATGCCCATAGAAACCGAACGGGAAAATACATTCGAATACGATTTTTTCGTCTGTCTGGCCAGCTGGTTTCGATGGACCAGGAACAATACCCTCTTGTACCCTAATTCACGCATGGCAAATGCAGAAGCATAGGTCTTACCGGTTCCGGTCGCGCTGATCAGGAGAGCTCTCGCCTCGCCTGCATTCACGATCTTTCGAAGTCCGGCAATGAACTTCTCCTGCATGGTATTGGGTTTCAGGGTATATTTTTCCAAAGAGACGATCGACTCTTTCTTTGCGATCTCTCTTTGATGTTTGATGATATTAAAACGCTCGTTATAGGCTTCGTAGAAGCGCTCATAGTCTAAAGCATATTCACTGTTCCAGAGTTTCTCGAACTCCTGAATGACCTGCGAAGCGACCTCTCCTCTTTCCGTGGAAATGATCTTTGTATTCCATTCCCAGTTGCTGGCCAATGCCGTGCTGGTCATATTGGAGCTACCGATGATGATCCGATATAACTCTTTCTTTTTGAAAATATAGCCCTTCGTATGGAAGCCGGTATCCGCAGCCTCGGCATCATACATTTTAATAGTTATATTCTTAAGCCCATGAAGCTTCTCCAGCGCTTTCGGTTCACTGAAACTCAAATAGTTTGTCGTGAGAATTCTTCCGGGAATATTTTTCTTCTCAAGTTCACTTAATGTCTGAAGCAGCGGTGTAATTCCACCCTCAGTAATAAAAGCCACACTTATCTCAAATCGATCGCAACGAAGCAGTTCGTCCTCGATGGTAGAAAGTACCTTCTTACCATTAAAGCGATCATTTGTAATAAACTCTGGCTTATACATTGGATCAACCACGGTTGACCCATCTATGTAGGCAGCTTCTAAACCACCTCTTAAGAAATCATTTTCCGCTTCTGACATTTATCTAATCTCCGTAAAACGACTATTATTCCTTCACTTCCTTAATCTCGAGAAAACTCCTATCCTCGTTAGTTTCATTTATCCTCTCTCCCATACTTCGTAGCCTTGGCGTTTCGCCGAGTCGTAAACAGGTCGCATGTTTTTCTCCAGGATGTTCAGGAAGGTTCCTTTCGTGTTTCCGAAGCGATAGAGCTCCTGGCCGGCCCAGATCGAGTGCAGGTTATCCTTATAGCATTTTTCGAAGAGTTTGTGGATCTTCTCATGGTTATGCACCAGTTCGTACAGGAGGAACTGGTTCTCCGCGAACGGGAGGAAGAAACGGTCCGAGCGCGGAAGGAGGTTGCTCTTCGAGCTGTTCAGGGAGGGATCCATCGGCATGAGGTTCCAGAGTTCATCGTTCATTACGAAGGACCACGGGATGAAGTGGTCGACATCGTACTGTTTCGGGAGCACGGGGCGGCCGGTGAAGACATCGCGGACTTCGTGCATGTCCAGGATGCCTTCCCAGAGTTTGCGGACATGACCCAGTTTACGCATCTTTTCGTCCATCGGGGCCAGTTTGTAGACCAGTCCGGGGACTTCGGGGTTGTTGTTCTGGAGCCATTTGACTTTTTCATACTGGATCCATCCCAAGATGGAGACCGTGTTATCTTGGATCATATTCTGCCACATAGGGTTGAAGATGACTTCTTTTTTGAGTTTGCTCGATTCACCCAGGGTGTACGGCAGGGACACGAGCTCTCGGTCAATGCTTGCGATGTAGCGGACCATGCGGCGTTCGCTCTCCCAGTCGGGAACGCGGCCCTCCTTCGGGAAGAAGCCGGCGAGAGCGCGGTACGGCACCATGTTCGTGAGCTGCGTCTTCGCTGCTTTTAACTCGCTCTCATGCTCGCGGATAGCATTTAGAATCTCGACCCTCGAAGCATGTGCTTCCAGGTTACTGAGCTCGGTCAGTTTGAGCACGGCGCGCTCGAGGCCGTCCCTTACCAGACCGTCGGCGGGCAGGCCGCTTAGGTGGATGTGGAACTCACGGACGGAGTACCAGGCGCTAACGATCATCTCGTTGATCACATCGTCGAACGTGACCGCTTCGCGGCCCTCCGCGATCAGCTTCACCAGGGCCTCCAGCCAATAAAACTTATAGCAATAAGAGGGATCCTTCATCATCCGGGAGAAGCCCTCTATGTCCAGCGTATTCTTGTATTCTCCGTCGATCACCAGACTGTATCCGGGTATAGACGGCTCTCTCTGCTTCACTTCACATCACCCCGGTTAAAAGTTGATCTCAAATACTACTTTTTCACGTTATCAGTATATCATATTTTTGCTATCAAGTCTACTCAAAGAATCGTAGGCGCATCGGCTCCGGATGCAGAAAAAAGTGTAATCCAAAGTTGACTTTGGATTACACTGATTACTACTTCGTCACCACCAGCTGTATCTCATCCTCCAGAACCACCAGAGTTCCTTCGGAGTAGTTTTGCTTCACTACGGTCCAGTTGCTCTTCATGATGATGGACTTTCCGTTGTCGCTCTTATAGGTGATCTCCGTGAAGCCGGCCTTCTCGAGTTTCTTGATGGCCTGGTCCAGGGACATGCCGACAACATTCGGGATAGGGGCGGTTTTCGCCACGGTCAGTTTGATCTCGGTGCTCGCAGCGAGTTCTGAGTCCGGACGGCAGTTCTGCGTGATCACGGTCCAGTTGCCCTCCAGGATGACCGCCTTACCGTTGTTGGAGGTGTACTCGATATTCTTGAAACCGGCCTTCTTGAGCTTGCTGATGGCCTTATCCAGGGACATGCCACGCACATCCGGCATGGCGTACTTTTTCTCAGGTTTCTCGATCTTTACGCAGATCAGATGGATCACAGAGGAGCGTTTGAGCTGACCTCCGCCTTCAATCTCATAGTCCACGACTTTCCAGTTTGAAGGGAGGATGATCACGTCGCCGTTCTGTGCACGGCTTTTGATGTTCTCGGATTTGAGGCCCAGAGCAATCAATTCGATCATGGCATCGTCCAGACTCATGTCTTTGAAGTCCACATGCTTGATGATCTCGTCACGGATTGCGTCGATCACATCTTCTGTAGTCTCCACAGGTTTTGTAGCTGCCGGTTTCGTGGCTGCAGGCTGTGTAGCGACCGGCTCCGTCACAGTCGGTGCCTGTGTCGGATGTTTAATTCTGTCCGTGAAGTCTTTCATGCCTTTCACATCCTCCGGCGTGATCACGTCCGGACGCGTGGGCGTAACAGCCCGCGTTGCGTTTTCGGCCGAAATATAAGCGGTGGTCTCGGTGTCGTCATCCTTACCGGATGAACCTCCCAGCAGAAAACAGACCATACATGCTACAACAAAAAATGCAGTACAGGAACCGACCAGAACGATCGTTTTAGCCTTCTTCATGATATACTCCTCCCTGAATTTAAAACTCCTCTACACTCCCGCCACAGCCACGTCCTCGAAGCAGATCGCGTACGGGCCTTCGAATCTCTCGGACTTCTGGAGTTCCTTCGAGAAATGCATGCAGGTCTGGGAGTTCAGGATACTGCCATTGATCGAGCCACCGGTCACGGGGGTGACGCGCTCGCCGTCATAGAGGAAGGCCAGTCGGATCTCGCCGCCGAAATGGCCGGTGAAGTCATCCAACTGGAAGTCGGAGAAATTAACAACCCAGAGGTAGGTCTCGCGCTTCATGTCCTCCATGGACAGGGAGCCGGGCTCGACGCGGGTGCAGCCGAACCAGCCGGTCGGGGCCATGCCCAGATAGCGGGAGAAACGCACGCCGCCGTGGTACATCTTAAGGACGCCGTCCTGCATGAGTTGACTTTCCTTCTGCCACACGCCCTCGTCGCTGATGGGCGCTGTGGGCACCAGGGTCAGGCTGACACGGTCGCCGATGATCTCGGCATAATTTCCGTCGGCGTCCTTCGCCTGAACGTTTTCCCCGATCTTGAAGGTAGAATAATCTCCGTAGATATAGCCGGTATCGGCTCTGTATACATAGTAGTTAAAGATGTCACAAACATATGAGTCGCTGATGATCACGCGGTAACGGCCGGCCTTCGGAGCCTCCTGCGCCTTCGCGCGCTCTAAGGTGTACTCCAGCGTCTGGCGCACGCAGGTGCGCAGGGCATCGCGATCCAGAGCGCTGTAGCGGAAATCCTTATAGGTCTCGACGTCCTGCGGCAGTTTGCACTGCGCCACAAATTCGCCGCTGATGTAACGCTTGGTGTATCCGGAATCGATGCCGGTCGATGTGATGATCTGCTTCGTCAGTTCGTAGGCAAACACTTCCGCGGAGTTAATGAAGACATCCTCTCGTGTATCTTCATCATAGAGAGCCTCTGCCATCTGCTCGCAGCACTCTTCCAGGGAGATGTTAAGCAGGTCGGACTCCATGGTGACGAAAGCATTGTCCGTGCACTCCATAAGTTCATAGGTCGGGTTGCATACAAACGACGCCGCCAGATAGGCGCGGCTCAGGGACGCATCGATCTCCGCGTCCGTCATGCCGTTGTAGATGTAGACGGAGGCGTTGCCCTTCATGGCAGTCCCGTCCTGCTCAAACGAGCGGAACACATCCACGTTGTAGGTGATGGTGTTCTCCGCGCGCTTCGTGTCCAGACTCTTTTTGATGAAGAACATCTGGGCACTCTTATAGGAATCTATATTGAGTATGTACTCGCTGATATTCAGCCTCTGAAGTGAGGCCAGGATCCTGTCTTTCATACTATACCTTTCTCGTTTTATCCGAGGCGGATCTTCGCCTTAATATACGGGCCGCCGTCCGAAACTTTCACCCATTCCTTGTAGCCTTTGCCGCAGTAGCCGCTGCCGCCCGCCGTGACGGTGTCGGAGATCATGCTGATCGACTTCAGCAGGTCCGGCACGTAACCGGTCAGGACAATGGGCGAATAGATCTTTCCGGTGAGCTTACCGTCGCGGATCTCGCGGGCCATGTCGACCATGAGCTGGATGCCCCAGTTCTTCGGGTCCTCCATGCCGGAGGAAGCCTGGCACAACAGGAAACCGTATTTCACGGATGCGATCATGTCTTCGACCTTGCTGGTGCCTGCCTCGAAGATCGTATTCGTCATGCGGGTGTAGGCTTTCCGGGTGGTGTCCTGACGACGTCCATTGCCCGTGCCGGGTATACCCAGATGCATGGCCGACTGCGCGTCGCAGATACCGGTCTTCAGAATACCTTTTTCGATAATAACGGTATCGTGGGCCACCACGCCTTCGTCGTCGAAGAAATACGTGGCCACCTGCGGGATCGTGCACGCGCCGTCATGCATGGTAATGAGTTCGGAGGCGACTTGCTTTCCGATGAACTCGCGCGCCTGCGCGCGGTCCTTCACGAACATGTCCATCTCGACGCCGTGGCCGAATGCCTCGTGGACGATCATGCCCGTGACATCGGGCTCGCAGATACATTCGTATTCGCCGGGCGTGATGGGCTCGGCCTGCAGCAGATCGATGGCGACGCGGCAGGCTTCGTCCAGCTTGCTTTCGAGCGTATCCAGCACCTCGATGCCGCCCAACATGGACACCGGTTTATAGGAGGACTGGATCTCCTCTCCCTCTTTTGCGCTGACGGATATAAAGCCGCTGGACCACATGACATTTTGTGTCAGGTCCTTATTTCGCGACAAAAACATTTTGGAATATTTCTGGTAGGTGAAGGCCACCGAGCAGTTGACGATTCTCTTATCGTACTCACGTCCCTTCCGGGAGATGCGTGTGAGCAACTCGATGATGTTTTGGTCGCCCTTCGTCTCGGGATCGACCGCGTAGTCCGTGCTCTCGTTGATGTAGAGCAGTTCGTCCGGCACCTCCGGATAGGTATAGGCCGTCACTCCCTGCGGAAGCTTCGCACCGATGGCGGCGAGCCGCTGAGCGATCTCTTCAAACACCGCGTCGACGGTGTCCTCCTCGATGGCGTTGAAACTGTACTCGGCGGCCTGCCCGCGGTCAAACACCTTCACGCAGAACCCTCTTTCGGACAATGTCGAATCCTCTGAAATGCTCGTTCCCGTCTTTGAAACACGATAGTACGTGCTCTTCGAATCATTCGCCAGGATCGAGGCATATTCATACCTGGAGAGCAGCCTCTCCAGAAGTTTTTTCAGGATCGGCTTCTTCTGTTCTAAGTATAGACTTTCTTTTACTTTCATACGTTTGCATTCCCCTCAGTTCCTGCATTTTACAATTATTTGAATTATACCACACACTGCCCTTTAAAACAATGTGCTCGCGCGGTAGATGGTCATTTACAATACATTGAGCCCGGGTTCTGATTGGTTATCGTAACATCCCACTTCACCGTTTCACGGTTCCAGGTGAACTCGAGGATTGTGGCACCGCCTCCGATATAACTATCAGATTGGAATGCCGAATCTTCACTCGCACCGGATCCGACCAGCAACATCTCGACCGTCGCATTGAAATCTTCCGCCATTTGAGCATCCGTAAAGCTCAGGACATTCACAGTCCCGGTAGGATCAACGCTGACCTTCACCAGCCCATTGACCTCCCCGAAATACAACGGATCGGCCAGCGTGGCCTTACAAGCTTCACTGACCAGGCTGATATATTCGTCGTCCCGGCGGATCCGTTCACTCTCGGGGGTATTGGCCTTCACCTGATCGATCACAGGCCTCAGGATCATTTCAAGTTCATCATAAAAAAGGCCGAAATCCTTCGGGTATACCATATAACCGGCAGCCCCCATATCCTGACCGTCGCGGAACAGGATGTGCAAACCGTAGGAGGTTCCATCCGTCACTTCCATAACGGCGCGATTATAACCTGCCCACCGCCACATCTTGTATTTCTCATAAAGAGCTTCGATCTTCGATGCCGTTTCGGCATCCAGCACCGTTGTTCCTTTGATCTCATCTTCCAATTCTCTATGTACGACCTGGATCTCTGTTATATCATCAAATGTTATCAAATAATCACGTATACTGACTTGATTCGCCGCCCGGAAGGCTAACTCACTGATACCACTGGTATTGGGCAAACCGGCATCACCGGCCCCGGTCGGTCCCTCGGCCCGGTCACTCCATGGATTCGGATCATCCCATTCATTCTCTGTGGGAACTTCCGAAGTACCGGGCGCTATTGCAGCGGTTGTTTCATCATTCACATTCGCCGTTGTTTCTACGTTCTTATCGCCCGATCCGGTCGTATTTAATTCCTCCTGAGTGCCAGTGGTAGCAGCTGCTGCGGTCGTCTCCTTAGCGTCACTGCCCTTGCAGCCTGCCATGGATGAAACGGCCAACGCCAGTACTCCGGCCCATGTCATGATCTTTCTTTTTCTCATACCTCTCCTCCCAATCAAGTATACGATTGCATGCCGTTTGTCACACCAGCATAAGTATACCACATAATAACTCTGGAGTATATAATGGAGAGGGAACAAGCGGTGCCAATTCGCATTCCGCTTCGCTCCATGCTCATTAAGCGCTGTCGCGCTATCATTTGGCTTCAGCCACCACTTTGGTGAGCAAGCTCCCCCGTGGCGGCTGAAGTCAAATGGCACCGCGTGTAGTGATCGAATGTCGCCCCTGAAGCGACCATTTTCCTTATCGGTTTGTGTATACTTACCTCAGAAACAAGAAAACAGCCCATGTGGCGCAGATAAGAAAGAGAGGTAAGTTTTATGAAAAAGAATTTGACAGAGATCGTTTTTATTTTGGATCGCAGTGGTTCCATGGGTGGTCTGGAGGCTGACACCATCGGCGGATACAACTCCATGCTGAATAAGCAAAAGAAGGAGGACGGCGAGGCGATCATCACGACCGTGCTGTTCGACGACAAGATCGAGACCCTGCACGACCGCAGGGAGTTAAAGCAGGTGGAGCCGATCACCGACCGCGAATACTACGTCAGAGGCTGCACAGCTCTTCTGGATGCAGTGGGCCAGACCATTCACCACATTCACAAAGTGCAGAAAAATGCACCGGAAGGCGAAAAGCCGGAAAAGACGCTCTTCATCATCACCACGGACGGCATGGAAAATGCCAGCCGCGAATACACCTATGAAAAGGTGAAAAAGATGGTCGAAAAGATGAAGCAAAAAGAGCACTGGGAATTTATCTTCCTGGGCGCTAACATCGACGCCGTCGAGGTCGCCGGACGCTTCGGCGTAGCTGCAAACCGTGCGGTTCGCTACGAATGCGACAGCGCAGGTACGGCCCTGAATTTTAACGTGATGTCGAAACTGGTCAGCCGCGCACGCTTCTGCGGCAGCGCAAAAATGATGGAAGAAGTCTTCGACGAAGAGCCGCTCCTGGCCGAGATCCAGGAGGACTACGAAAACCGCCACAAGGCATAAGAAACGGACGTAAAAAAGCGGCCGGAAAGCAATTACTTGCTTTCCGGCCGTTTTGGCTTCGCTACTCAAACACCGGTTGTTCGTGGTCGAACAGTGCCAGGTTTATCGTATACAGATCGTAGACTTCATTTTCGATAAAATAACTTATGATCAGGTCGAATTTACTGCTGGGTGAAAGCGCGTAGCCGGCGCGGCCCAGCAGGTCTTTTGTTTCATCAAGGTTCAGATGCAGAGCCAGCGCCAGAGCCACGGCCGTGTTCTTCTTCGGCTGGTAGTGCGCATTGCTCCGAATCTTCGAAAATAGCTTGCGATCCAGATTCGCGCGCTTGTAGACTTCCGTGTCGGTGTAACCCTTCGAGTCGATCAAATGAAGCAGACTCTCCTGCCAGGTATCGCTCACATGGTTCATCAATTCTTCAAGAGAACGTTTCGGAGTTGCCGCGGAATGTGCTGCCATCCCATTTTTACCGGCGCCCATATAAGCGGAAGCATGGGAAATTTTCTCCTCGTGTTTTGCTATGGCCTCATATGAGAGATCCTCAAGATCCGCTTCTTCCGGCAACTCCTCAGGCATCGCCGTTATCGCGTCCTCCGATGCTTCAGCTCCATCGAATACTTCTTCGAACAGTGCCTCCGCATCCGCCAGGCCATCAAACGTCCGGGCATCATCCGAACGCGGCTCTGAATCGTCGTAGCGAGCCTCAGAAGTCTCTTTTCGCTTCGGGCGGTAAGAAATACCATGAAAGCCGAAAAAGCCGCGTTTGGCCTTCTTAGGCGCATCTGCAGTCGTTTTTTCGGTTTTATTTGTCTGGATCCCCGAAGGTGCAGCATCCGGAGCGGCATCGGGAACATAATTCTTCTCGATATAGGCGTCGATTCCGCTAAAGATCTTATCGGACCACACGGCCGATGTCTTCGGCGGAGCAACGAAGTTCTTCAAAGTATTCTTTTCCTCACTCATGATCGCAGTCGTTCGCCTCCTGATAGTTTTCCCAACCGCAAAGCAGCGAGTTGCTGAACGTCAGGCGCGGCTGGAATGCGGCATCAATAGTTTTCTTTTCTTACTTCGAAGTAAGACTGCGGGTGGTTACATACCGGGCATACCTCCGGAGCTTCCAGACCGACTACGACATGGCCGCAGTTCCGGCACTCCCAGATGGTCACACCGCTCTTCTTGAAGACCTCCATGGTCTCGATGTTGCGAAGCAGGGCGCGGTATCTCTCCTCGTGCATCTTCTCGATGGCGCCTACGCCGCGGAACTGTGCCGCTAACGCGGTGAAGCCCTCTTCTTCGGCTTCGCGTGCCATTCTCTCATACATATCGGTCCACTCGGCGTTTTCGCCCTCTGCCGCATGCAGCAGGTTCGTCGGGGTGTCACCCAGTTCACCCAGGGCTTTAAACCAGAGCTTCGCGTG
>ONPC01000004.1 GCA_900319565.1 uncultured Eubacteriales bacterium
ATGAAGAAAAGCATATCTACTACGCGTCGATCGATTTTACCGGCGCGAAGATCTACCCCGGCGGCCAGTCGGCCTACAAAAAAGAGGTTCAGTTCCGCATTCGCAACGCAAACGGCGCCTGGGATGACGCAAATGATCCTTCGTTTAAGGACATCGCGGCCGTTTCGCCCGGACAGGTGGTGCGCGCTGCATCGCTGGCACTGTACGACGACGGCAAACTCGTGTTCGGAACCGAGCCGGCTTCCGGTTCATCGGCCGGAAAGCAGGTCGTACTGAACCCGAACGGGGATCCGAACCAAGGGAACCAGGGCGGCCAGAATAACCAGGGAAATCAAGGAAACCAGAACCAGGGCGGCACCGTGAAGCCTTCCGAGACGGCGGCGACCAGCGCGGTGCTTCGCGTGGAGAACAACGCGGGTGCCATGCAGGCGAAGGGCAACACGATCTCCGCTATGTTGAAGATCACAAACAATTCCGACGGCTACCTGAACCTGTCGGATCTGGAGATCGAATACTACTTCACGAAGGATAAGGCGGGAACGCTGTCCTTCTGGTGCGACTACAGCTCGATATCTTCCGGCGGCTACAGTGAACTGAAGGGAGTGACGGGCACATTTGCCGATGCGAAAGGAACCGACGCAGACACCATGTGCCGCATCAAACTTCCGAACGCCGGCACGCTGGCAAAAGGCGGTGAGATCCAGGTCCAGATCCGCATTACCAAATCGGACTGGTCGGATTTTGATCTGTCCAATGACTATTCGACAAAGAGTGTTAAGAACATCGTTGTAACCAATAAGGGCGAGGTCGTATTCGGGACCCGGCCGTAACAGCGGCGTCTCCCGGGGCGCTTACGACTGAGGCCAAACGAACCCCAAAGTGACTGGAGTAAGGAGGCAGGATCCATGGCAGAGGCTCTGATCTACATCGTGGAAGATGACCGGAACATCCGGGAGATCGAATCATTTGCGCTTAAAAACAGCGGATATGAGATCCGCGAGTTTGAGACGGCGAAGCAGTTCTTTGCCGGCATGGCTGCCGCGATCCCGCAGCTGGTGCTTCTGGATATCATGCTTCCGGAGGAGGACGGGCTTAGCATCCTTCAGAAGATCCGCCAAAACCGCGAGACAGCGCGCGTTCCGGTCATCATGGTAACGGCAAAATCCTCGGAAATGGATAAGGTGCGCGGCCTGGACTACGGAGCGGACGACTATATAACGAAACCTTTCGGCGTTCTGGAACTCATTTCCCGTGTGAAAGCGCTGCTGCGCCGTGCACAGGCGACGAAGGAAACGAACGGACAGACGCGTTCGTGCATCGAACTGGGCAGCGTGATCCTGGACGACGACCGATATCTCGTGACGGTTTCGGGGGAGCCCTGCGACCTGACGTATAAAGAATTTGAACTTCTGCGTTATCTGATGCAGAACAACGGGATCGTCCTTTCGCGCAGCCGGATCATGGAGCGCGTCTGGGGCGAGGATTATGAGGGAGAAACGCGTACGGTGGACATGCATATAAAGACCCTGCGGCAGAAACTGAAAGTTGCGGGCGGCATGATAAAGACTGTGCGAAATGTCGGCTATATGATGGAGGCGGATCCGCAGACACACGCGGAAGGATAAGGCAGAAGATCGAAGGCAGATCCGGCCGGGGAGGTGCCCATGAAAAAACAAATTACGGTATATCTGACAGTGATGGTCGTGGCCATGATCTTCGGCGCGTCGGTTTTTACCGCGCTGGTGATCGGCCTGGTGGACTCGGAAAACCCGCTGCCGCTTAAGTCCCCGTATCTGTATCTGGGGCTTGCGATCGGGCTGATCGCGGAATTTCTGATCGCGGTTCTACTGTGTCGCCACGTGGTTCGGCGTATCGTCGAGCCGGTGGAGAAACTCGCGGAAAACCCCGAGGACACTTCCGTGAAACTGTATCGGGAGCTCGAGCCGGTAGCCCGCACCATGCGGGAACAACACGAGGAGATCGTGAAGAACGACCGCATGCGCAGTGAGTTTACGGCCAATGTCTCTCACGAACTCAAAACGCCGCTGACGGCGATCTCCGGTTATGCGGAGCTGATCGAAAGCGACATGGGGAGCGCAGAGGACCGCAAACATTTTGCAGACGAGATCCACCGAAATTCGAACCGCCTGCTCATGTTGATCGATGACATTATCCGTTTGTCGGAACTCGATACGGCGCAGATCCAGGTGGACATGGAGAACGTGAACCTGCTCGAGATCGCGCAGTCCTGCGTAGAGAACCTGAAGACGAGTGCTGCCGATCACAAGGTGACGCTGCATGTCGACGGAAAGCCGGCACATATGAAGGCCGACCGGACCATGATGGAGGAACTGATCTTCAATCTCTGTGACAATGCGATCCGTTATAACAATGAGGGCGGCTCGGTGTTTGTCAACGTATCGGCAAACCGGGGCGTGGTCCTGCTGTCTGTGAAGGACACCGGGATCGGAATCCCGAAGGAGCACCAGGAGCGGATCTTTGAAAGGTTTTATCGCGTGGATAAAAGCCGGTCGAAGCGAAGCGGTGGTACGGGGCTGGGCCTCGCGATCGTTAAACATGTTGCAGCTTTGCACCATGGTGAGATCACCGTGGACAGTGAGGCGGGCCAGGGAACCGAGATAAAAATCGCATTTTCGTGATAAGTATTGATTTCTCTAATCCGGTGTGGTATAATTAACCTGCATTTATTTACTTTTTCCAATAGGAGGGAAAACATGAAGAATTTAAGAAAAGTAGTAACTGTTGTGTTGGCATTTGCACTGGTTCTGTCTCTGGCAGGCTGCGGTGGCGGTAGCGTTAAGACCGGTAAGTATTCGCTTTCAAGCATGACGATGGATGGTCAGGATTATCTTGCTATGCTTAAGAGTTTTGCGGCTTTAGCGGGACAGGATATCGGTGAGCTCGGATATCTGGAGATCAAAGATGACAAGAACGCAGTTCTGGTTATTCAGGGCGAAGACAAGGAAGTACTCACATATGATTCGGATTACTTCTACGATGCATCGAGCGGCGCTAAGATCTCTTATAAGGTCAGCGGAAACAAGATCACTATGACAGAAAAGCAAGACGGACATAGTGTTGAGATGGTCTTCAAAAAGTAAATAGCATTTCCGGGTTTTCGTGAAATATTAAGAGGTTGCCCTGTAGGGCAACCTCTTTTATTATTTCATATGTGGAAAGCAATAGGTGTTTACTTTTTAGATTGCAGTTTCTCTGTCATGGCGTCGTACTGTTTGTACATGTATTGCACACCGTTCTCTAACAGGTAGTAGTGGGAGATGTACGGGACGAGCAGCACCAGGAGCAGGGCGAACAGGATCACCAGCATGATCTGGAAGTCGGCGAGAAGAAAACCGAGCGACATGAAGGTGAAGATCGCGAAGGCCAGAGTCACCATCAGGTGGATCAGACGCTCGTGCTGGAAGAAGCTTACCTGGATCAGGTGCTCTTTGCGCACTTCCTCCCAGTCGGTATCCGGTGCATCGGCCGCAAGCAGTTCATCAATATGTTTCATGTAATCGAGGATCCTTCGTTTCATAGTCGTCGCCGTCCTTTCCGGGGGTTTTGCCAACCGCTCTGGTACTTACATTATACCACAGAATAAGGGGCGCAGGCACGGCATTTTCCGTTAAATAATTCACAAAGAGAGTTGACAACCGTAGTCGGGCATGGTATGATTAACACTGTCGAAAGACAACAAGGGCATATACGCAATCGCGTAAGCAAGCTTCCGCGCTGCGAACTTTTCGGGAGATCTGTTATGATACAACGGATTTCTCCGCGCGATGCGCTCTCGAAATCCTACAACCATTCGCCGTCC
>ONPC01000129.1 GCA_900319565.1 uncultured Eubacteriales bacterium
GGCCTTCTTGTGCTACAGACGAAAGCTTCCTACGAGGACATTTCCGTGAACCTCGGCGAGCCTTCGGGCCGTGAAGATACGCTTCCGATGTATCGGCGTGACCTGCCTCTGGAACGCAAGATCCGCGCCAGGATCCGTTCGTATTTCGAGAGCGATCCCGCAAATTCCAATCGGTTTTGGCTGAGTTCGGAAGATAAACTGTATGATTTTTATCTGGATGGCATGGATTTTCTGTTTCGGTTCGGTGAGGTATTTGCCTCCGAAGACGTAAAGCAGATCCGCGTCCGTCAAAAGACAAAGATCTCTGTCGGCGTTTCTTTGCGCGGAAATCTTTTGGATCTGTCGGTATCCGATGCCGAAGGGCTGACCATGAAAGAGATCGCCGAGATCCTCGAGCAGTATCGTAAAAAGAAAAAGTACTATCGACTGAAAGACGGAAATTTCATCTCCCTGGAACGGGATAACGGGACGCTTGAAGAAGCGGACCGCATGTTTCGCGAATTACACATTTCGACGAAGGCCATGGGGGATAAAACGCAGCGCATGGTTTCGGTCCCTGCAAACCGTATCTTTTACCTGGAGCAGCTGTCCCGGTCGCTTTCGGATACAGAAGTTACCATTGATGAGGGAGCCCGGGAGTTTTCCGACCGATTTAAAAACGAAGCAAGATCAGAGCTTCCACACGTTCCGGACAGTCTGAGGGACATTCTTCGGGACTATCAGCTGCAAGGTTTTTACTGGTTAAAGAAACTGCATAAATATGGTTTCGGCGGCATTCTGGCTGACGAGATGGGTCTCGGAAAAACGATCCAGTTACTGGCTATGCTCCTGTCCGAAAAAGAAGAGGGGCGTTCATGCCATACATTGATCGTCTGTCCTGCTTCTCTGATCTTTAACTGGTATAATGAGATTCGTAAATTCACACCTTCCCTGTCCGCTGTCATGGTGATCGGTTCTGCCGCGGAGCGTAGTTCGATCCTGGAGGATCCTTCCTCTTACGACATCCTGATCACCTCGTATGACCTGCTCCGCAGGGACTATGAGATGTATTCGGATATTCGCTTCACGTTTTAGATCCTGGACGAAGCCCAGTACATCAAAAATCAGCAGACGAAAAATGCATTGTCCGTCAAATCGATCCACAGCGATACACGCATTTCCCTGACCGGAACCCCCATCGAAAACAGGCTCAGCGAGCTTTGGAGTATCTTTTCCTTTCTGATGCCGGGCTACTTATTCGATTATTCGGAATTCCGTGAACGTTTTGAGATCCCGATCGTAAAGGCAGAAGACGACAAAGCAGCGCAAAAACTGCAGGCCATGATCGCTCCGTTTATTCTTCGTCGTCGAAAGAAGGATGTTCTGCCCGAACTGCCGGATAAACTCGAAGAGACTGTCTACGTTCAGCTGGGCGCAGAGCAGAGGAAGCTGTACGACGCGCGTACGACCGCTCTTTTGAACCGCTTAAGCGGCCAGAGCGACGAAGCTTATGCGCAGAACAAGATCGAGATCCTGTCCGAACTGCTCAGGCTTAGGCAGATCTGCTGTTCGCCGGATCTGATCTATGAAGATTATACCGGGGAAAATGCGAAACTGGACGCCTGCATGGAATATATAGAGCAAGCCCTCGCAGGAGGCCATAAAATGCTCATATTCAGCCAATTCACTTCGATGCTTGAGATTATAGCCGAAAGACTGAAATCCCGGAATTGGGGCTTTTATCGCATTACAGGGGATACTCCGAAGCAGGAGCGGGCGGAACTGGTCGAACAGTTCCAGGATGATGCGCAAACCGACATCCGGATCTTCCTGATCTCACTGAAAGCCGGAGGCACCGGGCTGAACCTGACGGCAGCGGACATCGTCATCCATTACGATCCCTGGTGGAATCTTTCCGTACAGAACCAGGCGACCGACCGGACGCATCGCATTGGCCAGAGCAACGTCGTCTCGGTGTTTCGGCTGATCACGAAAAACACGATCGAAGAGAACATATTGAAATTACAACAGGCAAAGGGAGACATGGCAGAGAAGATCCTGAATACGGAGAAAGCTTCGTTCGGAAACCTTACGCGTGAGGAACTGCTGGAACTGTTGCGATAATACACCTTTGGAGAGCGAACATGAAGCGTAAGATAGTCAACCAGAACGGAAAGATCGATCTGAACGGAATTAAGCAAACCGAAAACTGCGGTGTCCGTCCCGCAATGTGGATCGATCTGGACCGACTCAATGGCTATTTAAACTAAAGAAAACCGGAAGCGATCCAGCTTCCGGTTTTTTAAAATATTCGAAACAATCCTACGACCTTTCCGAGGATCGTGCATTCCTTTACGATGATCGGATCCATCGCATCGTTCTCCGGTTGAAGACGATAGTGCCCTTTTTCTTTGTAAAATGTTTTTACGGTGGCTTCGTTATCGATCATGGCCACGACCACATCACCGTTTTCGGCAGTGGGAGTGGAGGCTACGATCACCTGATCCCCGTTGTGTATACCGATATTGATCATGCTGTCACCTTTTACTTTCAGCATGAATAACGGATCGGAGTGGGGCAATGCGTCACTGTTTACGGAGAAATATCCTTCGATGTTTTGTTCGGCCAGGATGGGCACGCCGGCAGCAACCCGGCCAATAAGCGGAATATGCACGATATCGGAGCGAAGATCCTTATCGCTAATGATCTCGATGGCCCGGTTTTTGCCGGTTCCTCGGCGAATATAACCTTTTTTCTCCAGCGTCTCCAAATGCCCGAAAACCGTGGAGGTAGAGTTTAGTCCTAAACCCTCACAGATCTCACGAACCGAAGGCGCGTAACCGTTCCTTCGGGAAAAATCCGTCAAAAACTCATAGATTCGCTGTTGTTTGGTTGTCAGTTTTTCCTGTTCCATAGATCACTCCGGGGTATTTATTCTTTTACTCAACGGTAACGGATTTCGCCAGATTTCGCGGCATATCCACATCCAGGCCGCGCGCATCTGCCGAGTAATAAGCGATCAGCTGCAGGATCGCAGAAGTGGGGAAGACGGAGAACACGTCCTCGGTTTCCGGAATGGTCAGAGTAATCTTGCTCAGATCCTTATCGACCACGGTCTGTTCCTCCATGATCAGGATCACATATGCGCCGCGGGCATTGACCTCACGGATGTTGGAGATGGTCTTGGAAAAAACGGTGCGCTGGGTCGCAACGGCGATCACCGGAACGCCCTTTGTGATAAGAGCGATGGTGCCATGCTTAAGTTCGCCGGCCGCATAAGCCTCTGCATGGATATAGGAGATCTCCTTGAGTTTCAGCGAACCTTCCAGCGAGAGTGCGTAGTCGTTTCCGCGACCGATAAAGAAGGCATCCGTAGCTTTCTTTAAGTATTTTGCTGCTTTTTTGACCGGCTCCTGGTTATCCAGGATGCTTTTGATCTGCGCAGGAACCAGTTCCAGGTTGCGGATGAACTGCTTCGCAGCTTTTTGCGTCATCTTTTTATTTGCCAGAGCGATCCTGCATCCGATCAGATACAACGTAGCGATCTGTACGGTATAGGCCTTTGTGCTGGCTACGGCGATCTCCGGGCCGGCATAGGTATAAACGACGTAGTCGCTTTCACGGGCAATGCTGGATCCCTGGACATTGACCACGGACAGGGTAGTAGCCCCGTAACGCTTCGACAGGCGGAGCGCTTCGAGCGTATCGATCGTTTCTCCGGACTGGGAAATAGCTATGACCAGCGTATGCTCATCCACGATTGGATCCTGGTAGCGGAATTCCGATGCGATATTGACCGTAACGGGCACGCGAAGGATCGGTTCGACCATGGCTTTAAATACCATGCCCGCATGCATAGCCGTTCCGCAGGCAACGATCTGGATGCTGTGCAGGTTTTTAAAGATCTCATCCGGCACATTATCGTTAGCGAGAGAGGGGAGACCGTCCGTAATACGACCGTGGATCGTTGCTGCGATCACATCCGGCTGTTCCATGATCTCCTTCATCATATAGTGCTTGTAACCGCCTTTTTGCGCGGCGGAAATATCCCAATTTACGGTAAGATATTCGGGCGTGAATTTATGGCCGCGCATATCCTCGATGGTCAAGGAATTCTTCCCGAGAGTCACGATATGGTTCTCCGGAATGACGAAGTATTTATTCGTATATTTGATCAGAGCCGTTATGTCTGACGATACAAAGGCACCGTCATCACAAAGAGTAGCCACGAGCGGGCTGACACTGCGGATCGCGTAGATCTCGTCCGTGGACGCCTCGTTTTCGTCCTCCTCGACAAACATGATGCAAAACGCATAGGTCCCGATAAATTCTTTGACCGCCTTACGGATGGCTTCCTTCGGGTTTCCCTGATAGTAGGCATCAAAAACCGCGGCAGCGATCTCGGTATCGGTCTGTGTCTTTAATTTGCCTTTGAGGCCGAATTTCTCAACGAGTTCACGGTGATTTTCGATGATGCCGTTGTGAAGCAAAACCACACGGCCGAAGGTATGCGGATGCGCATTGACCTCGCAAACGCCGCCGTGCGTAGCCCAGCGCGTATGTCCGATGCCGCAGGTGGAAGAAACGCCATCGAGTTCAGGAAGACGGTTTTTCAGTTCCGAAACCTTACCGACCGTTTTGATCACATGAAAGGAAGAGGTTTTGCTGTCCTTAACCGCGATACCGGCGCTGTCATAACCACGATATTCCAAACGCTCCAGACCTTCGATCAGAAGACCGGGAGCCTGAAGCTTTCCATTGTAACCGATGATACCACACATATGTAGTTCTCCTTGAAATATATTAGAATGCGATGATGCAAGGTCGATATCTATACATACATCTGAATAAAGCGACCATTTCATCGCTGTAATTTACTTAAATACCTGATAATAGTAGCACAGATAGGCGGAAAATGCAAGCGTAAGAGGGCGTTCCCATGCCGGTCCCTGCGATCCGTAACTATTCGCGAAACTCAAGTTTAACGAATAGTTATAGGCATATGTACGTCGAAACTGCGTTTTTACGTGCATTCCGGCCTCTCTCTTCAACTATTCGTTAAACTTGTATTTACTCCCGGAAAATGCTATACTGCTCTCAGAGCGTTTTTCATGCGCTTGCAGGCTGTATTTCTACGTTTGTACAGCACATCTTTTCAGAAAGGTTTTAATCATGACACTCCAACGACTGCTCAGTTATACGCGCCGCGCTGTCGACCTGTATCACCTGATCGACGACGGCGACAAAATCGCCGTAGGCATATCCGGCGGCAAGGATTCCCTGACGCTGTTATATGCACTGCACGGTTTACAGCGGTTTTATCCCAGGCACTTTGAACTCGTTGCGATCACTGTAGATCTCGGCTTACCGGACTTTGATACGTCCGGCATCGAAAATCTCTGCGCTCAGCTGAGTGTTCCTTACTACAAAGTCAAAACCGACATCTACCAGATCATCTTTGATGAACGTAAAGAAACCAATCCATGTTCACTGTGCGCCAAAATGCGAAAAGGCGCGCTGAACGACGAAATCAAGCGTCTCGGCTGTAATAAGGTAGCCTATGCACATCACATGGATGACATCATCGAGACCTTCATGATGTCGCTGATCTTCGAAGGACGCATCAACACGTTCGCGCCCGATACCTATCTAGAGCGAACCGAACTGCGCGTCATACGTCCGCTGATCTATGTGCAGGAAAGAGAAATTGTTGCTTTCAGGAAAAAATACGATCTTCCGGTCGTAAAGGCAAAATGTCCTGCCGACGGATTTACCAAACGTGAAACCATGAAACAGCTGATCCGATCCCTGGAAGCCGAAAACCCCAGAATACGCAGCTGCCTGTTTTCCGCCATCGAGCATGGAAATCTGAAAGGTTGGAACGTTGATCCCGATTATAAGCTCAGGTTATAGCCGCAGTTTTTTCTCGACATAAGTCGCGCTTATATATTCAAATAGCCTTGATTTTACAGGCTTTCGAGGTATTTTTATGAAGTATGCAGATATCAAAAACCGTGAAAATGTATTGAAATTAAGAGAGCTTACTGCCCCTCTCCCGCCGTTTGTCATGGATTTCTTCCGTGGTATCGAGCATAAAACGGCCACGCGCACCCGTATTGCCTACGCCTACGATCTGAATGTTTTTTTCCGTTTTCTGGTCAATGAGCCCACGCCGTTTAAAGGTCGTGAGATCTCTTCCATTCAGGTAGAAGAACTCGATAAGATCCGCGCATTGGAACTCGAACAATACATCGAATATATCAAGTATTACAAAAGCGATGAGGACGAAACCGAACATGTAAACGGAGCCCGTGGCATCAAACGCAAGATCGCATCGATCAAATCCTTCTACAAATATTTCTACCATATGGAGATGATTAAAACGAATCCGGCGGAGCTCATCGAGATGCCGAAACTCACCGAGAAAACGATCATACGTCTGGATCCGGACGAAGTCGCCATGCTTCTGGACACCATCGAAGGCGGCGAGGAACTCACGGCAAAGCAGCAGGAATATCACAAAAAGACCGTGACGCGCGATTTGGCGCTCATTACTCTCCTGCTCGGAACCGGCATCCGTGTTTCGGAATGTGTCGGTCTGAACATAAAGGATGTCGATTTCAAAAACGGCTGCATCTCCATTGTCCGAAAAGGCGGTAAGGAGGCCAATGTCTATTTCGGTGACGAGGTCGACAACGCCCTGGCCATGTATATGGAGCAACGGGAAGGCATGATCCCATGCACCGGACATGAGGAAGCCTTGTTCCTCTCCCTTCAGATGAAACGCATGAGCGTGCGCTCCGTCGAAAACCTCGTAAAGAAGTACGCTTCGATCGTCAATCCGATCAAACCGATCACGCCACATAAATTGCGGAGTACATACGGAACTAATCTGTACAGAGAAACCGGGGATATCTACCTCGTTGCGGATGTTTTGGGACACTCCGATGTAAATACCACCCGTAAGCACTACGCAGCCACTGATGAAGACCAGCGCAGGCTCGCACGAAACAAAGTAAAGCTTAGAAAAGAATAAACGAAAAACACGCTGAACCATATCGGTTCAGCGTGTTTTCTTACTCAAGATGTACCGGATCAATCTTCTTCACTTAAGCTTACCAACAGTTCATGGAACTCGGGATAGATCTTCTTTACGATCACGGGCCGTCCGTTCGGATCGATAAAGCAATGTGAGGAATTGCCCTTCGCGCACAATTCTCCCGTCGCTTTGTTGTAGAATTCATAAGCGACGCACAGACGAATCCCGGAAAACTCGGTGATGTGCGTCCTCACCTCGACTACATCGTCGTAATGCATGCTCTTCATGTACTTACATGCCACATCAACCACCGGGGAAATAAGTCCGTTTTTCTCCAGCATGTCAAACGGCCAGCCGATCTCTTTCAGGAGCGCTGTTCGCGCCTCCTCCATCCATCGGATATAGTTGGAATGATGCACGAC
>ONPC01000235.1 GCA_900319565.1 uncultured Eubacteriales bacterium
CTGTCATGATAATGCACTGACTAAACTGAATGTAAAAAATTGTACGGCGCTGTTCTATCTCTTCTGCGATGATAATCAGCTTACGTCGCTGGATCTAAGCAAGAACACGGAACTCGAGATGATCTCATGTATTACGAACCCGCTGAAGGAGCTGGATGTCAGCAACTGCAAGAAGATCCGAAATATCAAGTGCAGCACCGGACTCAACGTGATCGGTGCCGGAGAAAACACAGATATCCAGTATAATAATAAATAATGCAGAACAATAAGATGCGCCGCGGGGCTCCCGCGGCGCGTTTTGTATACATTGATTTTCGAGGCACGATATGCTACAATAAGAGCAGTATGCGATCGGCCCTTTTGACAGCGCTTTTGCTCGTCGGTATTTGGTCTTCAAAGGCGGTACGACGAATAATACGCCCGTGACGAATGCATTGACCGTATCGTTTAAGGTCGGGAGCACAGGAATGATCAGCAATTGAAAAGGAGACTTAACATGAACGTAAATGATAACGAGACCCTGCAGGAGCAGGTTGTAAGAATGCCTATGATCGGCGACGCGGCGCCGTATTTCCGTAGCATGACGACGAAGGGAAAGGTGAACTTTCCGGGGGATTACCGCGGAAAATGGGTCGTTTTCTTTTCGCATCCTGCGGATTTTACGCCGGTATGTACGACCGAGTTTATTGCTCTGGCCAGACGCTATGAGGAGTTTAAGGCGATGAATGTCGAACTCCTGGGCCTGTCCATCGACTCGCTGCATTCCCATCTGGCATGGGCGAAAAGCATCGAGAACATCAACTGGAAGGGACAGGGCTGCGTGAAACTGCCGTTCCCGATCGTAGCGGATATCAGCATGAATGTGGCACGTTCCTACGGCATGCTCCAGACCGTGGCGAAGACGCAGACCATCCGCGCGGTGTTCATCATTGACCCGGAAGGGATCGTTCGAGCGATCCTGTACTATCCGATGTCGACGGGACGGAACATCGACGAGATCAAGCGCGTGATCCAGTCCCTGCAGAAGCACGACGCGGAGCATGTTTCCACGCCGGTGGACTGGCAGCCGGGCGACGATGTCGTGATGGGGGCCCCGCTGACGCTCGAAGAAGCGCAGGAACGCATCGCCGGCGGCGACGAGCGTCTCATTCCGTACGATTGGTATCTGACCGCGGTTAAAGATCAGTAACAGAGAAAATGTGCATGAACAATAGATCGATTTGAGATCAGAGGTATAGATCATGGAGAAAATTAAACAACAGAAACGGTTGATCATGGTTATCATTTCGGCGATCATTCTGGGCGTCATTGTCCTGGTCAATGTTGCTAGTGAGACCTGGGGAGAGAAGGAGTGGGAGTCCGTGAAGGATATCTTCGTGCGGCTGGTGAAGACCATTGCCTTTGCCGTAGGCTGCGTTATGGTGGAAAACCTGATCCTGTTTATCATGGGGGCGTTTCATCCGAAGAACCATCGGGCACAGACACTGATGTCGCTGTTCGGCAGTCTGTTAAAGTATGTGATGGCCATCGTGATCATTTGCGGCGCGCTGCTGTTCTTCGGTGTCAATGTGACCGGCGTTATCGCAACGGTCGGCGTGGTCGCTTTGGTCATAGGTTTCTCGGCAGAAAGTCTGATCGAAGATATGATCACCGGCCTTTTTATGATGCTGGAGAACCAGTACAATGTCGGTGATATCCTGGAGGTCGGCGGCTTCCGCGGAACCGTTACTTCGATCGGTATCCGCACGACCTGCATCACGGATCCGGGCGGGAACATCAAGATCATCAACAACTCGCAGATGAAGAATATCCTGAACCATTCGGACCGCGTATCCCGCGCGTTCTGTGAGATCGCGATTCCATACCAGACCGATCTGGAGAAACTGGAGAGTCAGATCCCCGCGATGTGTGAGGAGATCTACAATAATCATACCGACAAAATGAAGGCGATCCCGGTATATCTGGGTGTTTCGGCATTGGCCGACAGTGCGATCGTGCTGAAGTTTATTTGTGATGTGCAAGAGGCGGACATTTACGCGGTCTGCCGCATCCTGAACCACGACATACTCCTGGGCTTTCGTAAACTCGGTGTCGAGTGTCCGTTCCCGCAGTTGGATGTACATTCGTCATGATGTGCGGCAGGTGAAACGATCCATTTGGTTTCGCAGCTGCAGGTCCTGAAACAGGGACTGCAGCGGAGGTGAAGTCATGAAAAGAGAAAGCTGGAAACGGCGCGAGAGTGCGCCGGATGAGTATCGTACATGGCTGCCGCCGGAATATACGCTCGGAGTCGGA
>ONPC01000035.1 GCA_900319565.1 uncultured Eubacteriales bacterium
AATTATACGGAGTATTTATACCAAAAACACCATGAGGAACATCCCGACTGGATCATCTTCGGAAGTGAGACCGCGTCGAATGTCTACAGCCGCGGCATCTATCATTTTCCGCTGAGCCAGCCGATCCTCTGTGACGACGACGAACAGTGTTCGGCACTCGGAAACAGCACGACGAGCTGGGGATCGGAGAGCGCTTATGCGAATATCTTCGATGACCGGGACTGCGAGTTTTCTTTGGGGCAGTTTATTTGGACCGGTTTTGACTATATCGGAGAGCCGACTCCGTACCATACGAAGAATTCCTATTTCGGCCAGGTGGATACCGCCGGTTTTCCTAAGGATTCTTACTATATGTACCGCGCGGAATGGACCGATTACCATTTTGCGCCGATGATCCACATCTGCCCGTATTGGGATTTTTCCGACGGTCAGATGATCGACGTTCGCGTGATCACGAACGCTCCGAAGGTCGAACTGTATTTTAACGACGAGATCGTAGAAGGTCCCAAAAAGATCGATCACGAACGCAGCCGTCATACGGCCTGCGATTACCGCATTCCTTACGGAAACGGCAAACTTCTGGCCATCGCTTACGATGATTTTGATAACGAACTGTGCCGCGAGGAAAAACGTTCTTTCGGTAATGCTACGCAGATCGTATTGACACCGGACCGTATGTCCATGAAGGGCGACGGTGTGGACATGATCTTCGTTGAGATCTCCATGGTCGACATGGAGGGAAATCCGGTTGAGAACGCTAACAACCGCGTGCATGTGAAAGTCAGTGGCGCAGGCCGGCTGGTCGGTCTGGATAACGGCGACAGCACGGATTACGACGAGTATAAGGGAACCAGCCGCAGGCTGTTCTCCGGTAAGCTTCTGGCCATGATCGGATCGAAGCAGGAAGAGGGCGACATCAAGGTCGAAGTTACATCGCCTGCGCTTCCGGATGCCTCGGTGATTCTGTACTCCTATAAGACCGAGCCGATCCCCGGGATCAGCTGCCACATGGAAAACACAGATACGACCGGCACAAATCTTAACGAGATTCCGGTCCGTAAGATCGCAATGATCAGTCCTTCCGGTTTCGAAATGGGGCCGCAGCTGCCGTCGCTCGAACTGCATGCGGCACTGTATCCCGAAAACACATCCTATTTTGATTTTCGCTGGAAGGTCACGGATATCAACGGCGTTCCGAGTAAGATCGCCCAGATCACTCCGGATCCGATGAACCCGCTTGCATGTACCGTAACCGCTATCGGTGACGGCGTGTTCCAGGTTCGACTGGCTACGAAAAACGGTGGGGAGAAGGTCGATCTTTATACGGCACAGACATTTACCGTATCCGGCCTCGGCGCCTTGATGAAGGATCCGTATGATTTCATTTCCGCCAGTTGCAACGACGAGACACTCGGAAAGATCTTCGTTGGAAACGAGCATGGCATCGCGACCGATCGTGAAGGTGAAAGCGGCGTAACTTTCCGGGACATTGATTTCGGAAACGAAGGATCTTCCAAGATCCGCATGTCGATCTTTGAACTGGCTTCGGAGCCGATCACGTTTGAGATCTATAAGGGTAAAAAGGAAGACGGTATTTGCTTAGGCAGTTTCACCTATCATAAACCGTCGATTTGGAACGTATATCAGATCGAAGACTACGAGTTGCCGGAGAAACTATCCGGCATAACAGAACTGACGTTCGTGTTCCATGAAAAGGTGCACTTCAAAGGCTTTCAGTTCATAAAGGAGTAATACATTGACCGATATCAAAAGAGAACTTGAAACTGCATATCTCAGCCTAAAAGAGCAAAACCGGATCCCTTTTACGCCGGATATCGCTCTGGTCTTAGGATCCGGCCTGGGAGACTATGCCGACAGCGCTGATTTTACAAAAGTCGCAGAGATTCCATACAGTGAGATCGAGGGCTTTCCGGTATCTACCGTCAGCGGTCACGACGGACGCTTTGTTTTCGGGACCGCAGGGGATAAAAAGGTCGTTTGCATGAAGGGCCGTGTCCATTATTACGAAGGCTATCCGGTCGATAAGGTCGTTCTTCCGATCCGGCTGATGCAGCGAATGGGGGCGAAGGTCCTGCTTCTGACGAATGCCGCCGGAGGTGTGAACCCGTCCTACAGACCCGGTGACTTTGTCAGCATCAGCGACCATATTTCGTCGTTTATGCCTTCGCCGCTGATTGGGCCGAATGAAGATACGTTTGGCGTACGTTTTCCCGATATGTCACAGGTATACAGTCTGCGCCTTCGTGAAACACTTTGCGAATGCGCGCGTAGCCTGAATATAGACCTTAAAGAAGGTGTTTACGTGCAGCTGACCGGTCCGAATTACGAGACACCGGCAGAGATCCGCATGGTTTCGAAACTCGGCGCCGATCTGGTCGGCATGAGTACAGTCATCGAGGCCATGGCAGCACGCCATATGGGAATGGAGATCTGCGGAATATCGATCGTAACGAACATGGCCTGCGGTGTTATTTCGGGTGCGGTATTGTCGCACGAAGAGGTTAAAGAAACCGCTGCCGTTGCAAAAGAACGTTTCACCGCTTTGGTCACATGCTTCCTTAAGACGCTCACGATTTCCCTGTAATGGAGCGAGATATGCTTTACGATAAAAAAGAAAAAGAAATATCCGAGAAGGAATTCCATCAGATCAAAGAGCAGGCAGGCGGCTTGATCGCAATGTTTGAGGAAAAGATAAAGGATCCGAACCGTCGGCTGGCTCTCGTATCGGCATTGGCCGGATATGCATGTCACCGGGCGGTCATGAAGGAACCGGACATGACACTGATCATGGTCGAAACCAAGGATGACCGTACGTTTTACTATGGAGATGACCTGAATTTCTTTCTGTTGGAGAACCATTACAGCGTTTTTTCGTTTGTTCAGGGCTACTATGATTTGAAGTTAGGTCGCCATGAACCGATCGAGATCCAATACATCGTTGCAGAGCAGACCGCAGACCTGGGGAAGCATAACAAGGTTTTATGCGAGTCTTATTTCCCTGATGTTTTATACCGCGAAATGAAAGCATGCTGGGATGGTATTTTTGAAAACATGACCGCGAGGATCTGCACGAGCTCGCGTCAATGGCCGGTCTTATTCGGTGTAGTTCTTCAGAATATCCTGCTCCA
>ONPC01000118.1 GCA_900319565.1 uncultured Eubacteriales bacterium
AGTAAGGTGACTATGGACATTTACGCGAAAGCCAAGTATAATAGGCCTGCGGAATTATCCGGGGTCGTTAATGCTGCTTTGATGTCGCGACTCGGCAGTAACGGAAATGAACAATTCACTCAAATGATGAGTCAAAACAACTGTTGTTCAGTAGTTAATAACTGAGGGAACCGCAAGAGTGCCCCCTCGAAAAGCCAGTAAATACAAGGTTTTAGGTGAAAAGGTGGCCGAGTACGGACTCAAGGCAGCAAGACGTGCGCCTCAGTTCAGCAAGAGATAATTTCATCCTTGTATATACGCAAACCCCTGGAAATTCAAGGCTTTCCGGGGGTTTTTTATGTCGAATCTTTTTGAGGGGTTTTGAAGGCATTTGACGGAATTTGATCAAAAAAACCGTGTTAAAAGAGGGGTCAATTGCCTGTTTGTGTTAAAAAAAGGGTCACAAGTAGGAGCGAAAGAAGTAAAAAAACCTTAAAATCCGACGGGTCGTTGAAACGGCATCCTTGAAATAGATTCGGCCGATTTTCGACTCGACAGCCTCTTCATAGGTTCCGTTCTGTTGTTGCAGATTTTTCGAAGGGATTTGTCGCTTTTTGATGGGTTTTGGAGGCAACTGACCGGGGGTGACCGGTTACGATGTGAAAAAGCAGCAACTTTTGCAGGGTGCATTGCTCATAAGTCCTGGGGGAGAAAGGAGTGCCGGAAAAACTCAGTGGTGAACTATGACGGTTCTGTTACAATTTGTTACAGATGTGTTGCTTTGTGTTGCAATTGTTTTAAAGTTTTTTACACAAGTGTTAATCTTTATCCGGAAGTGTTGACTTCACTTTTTTAATACGTTATGCTCAACTTGGTTCTGAAAGATCGAACCAAGTTTTATTATTTTACGGAGGAGCGAGGGCTATGAAAGAAGGAGCGAAGAAGTCAACAAAGGTCATCCTGTGGATCTGCGTGGCGGCATGTGTGTGCCTGCTGGTCGGCGGGATCGTATGGACCATCAAAAACGGTCCGCGCAGAGGAGATGTTCCGGGTCCTGAGGAGAGCACCGGTCAGGAGGTAGCGCAGAACACGAGCGAACCGCAGAGCGAGCCGGCAATTGAGGAGAAGACAGAGCCGCAGACCGAACCGGTCACCGAGGCGAAGACCGAGGAAGCAACCGAGGCACCGACCGAGGAGGTTACCGAGGCACCGACCGAAGAGGCAACGGAAGCGCCGAGACCGACCTACAGTGATGATGAGATATTGGCCGCGGTGAGCAGCCCGGATGCGAAAAAAGTTAGCGTAGGTGCAGTAAAACCGAAGCTTACAACGGCGAATTATGGCGAAAACGGAAAGAATTACAAGCCTTCCGTGAAGCCTTACACGGTGGCACCGGACTTAAGTAATGTGATCAATGCGTATTCTCTTACCGAGGAAGAAAAACAAAAACTGGCAGCGAACGGGTTTGTAGTCGCTAATCATCAGTACGATGAATTTTACGAGGCCTATGAGGACAATCGCTACGACAATGCCCCGAATTTTGTCACGACAGACTCGTTGATGCATACCTTCCACCTTTATTATGTGAAACTGCAAAAAACCGTGGAAAAAGAGTACCTGTATGAAGCATTGACCCGCCTGAGCGAAGGCATGTTGAAGAAATCCCTGCAGCAGTACGCCTTCTTCCGCGGCACGGAGTGGGAAGAGGCTGCTAAACGCAACACAGCCTTTTTCGGAGTCGCTTCGAAACTGCTCGGATCCGAAGTAATGGTACCAGCGGATATCGACGCCATGGTTGCGCAGGAAGTTGAAAAGATTCTCGCTGCCTCGGGAATAGAACGGTCCTTGATCACTCCGGAAAATGAGTTCGGAGAGGACTACACACAGTATATCCCCAGAAGTTATTACGCCGGGGATCCGAAGTTGGAGAAATATTTCCGAGTCATGATGTGGTACGGTCGTATGTTTTTTGCACAGAAGAATGAGCAGGGAAACCGCTGTGCGCTGCTGATGAATATCGCCCTCTCGGACGAGAGTAATTACAACGAGTGGCATAAGATCTACGAAGTGACGTCCTTCCTGTGTGGCGCAAGCGACGATCTGGTATATAACGAATATATCCCGGTCATCATGCAGGTCTATGGGGCTGATTTCACCCTGGACTCCCTGGTGGGCAATGCAGATGCGTGGAACCGCTTTGTCGAAGCAATCAAATCTCTTCACGGCCCGAAGATCAATTCAACTCCCTATGTGCTCCCGACCGAAGGGGATGAAGATTGGCAGACATACTCCAAGGGCTTCCGCTTCATGGGACAGCGTTTTGTTCTGGATGCGGAAATCTTCCAAAATCTGCTCTTTAATAACATCCAACCGTCTGCGGATTTCGATGAAAGATTATTACCGGAAGCACTGGATATCCCGGCGGCTTTTGGCTCCGATGTAGCCCTGGATATTTTGGTTCAGCAGGGCAATGATAAATATCCGAACTACCTTTCGACCATGCAAGAGATGCGTCAGGTGGTCGGAGAGTCCGATCTCTATTGGACTTCTTGCGTATATGGCGGCTGGTTGAATACATTGCGGCCGCTGCTGGAGGTAAAAGGTGAGGGCTACCCTTCGTTCATGACGAACCCGGAATGGCAGAAGAAGAGCCTGGAAGGTTTCCTGGGCAGCTGGACGGAGTTAAAGCATGATACCATTTTGTATGCGAAACAGCCGTACTCGATGTCGGAGGGCGATGGAGGAGATTATTATATTGAAAAGGATGATCGCGGCTATGTGGAGCCGGAGCCGGAACTGTTCGATCGTTTGAGTATCTTAGCCGAAGCTACGAAGGCAGGGCTGGAGGATATGGGCTATCTCAGCGAGAAAGATCAAGAGTCACTGGATCGCCTGGCCGAATTAAGCCGTCGCTTAAGAGATATCGCGATCAAAGAACTGCAAGAGGAAGCATTGACCGGAGACGACTATGATCTGATATGTTTCTATGGCGGAACCATAGAACACTTTTGGCTGGAGGCAACCGAGGGTATGGGTTCCGAGGGTTCGTATTCGCAGTGGCTTTGGGATGAATATGAGAACTATATGAAGTGGTGTGAGGAAGATGGAGAGGAATGCGAGTATGCTTCCATTGAGGAATATGTTGAGGCGTATTATCCTGATGAGGAAGCAGACTCTATGGCGATCGTAGCAGATGTGGCCACTGACAGCTCGAACGGCCTGTGCCTCGAAGAAGCGATCGGTGGTGCGTCCCCCATCTATGTGGTTTTCCCGATCGACGGGGAACTGCATGTTGCATGTGGAGCCGTATATAATCAGTACCAGTTTACGAGAGACATTGATAAACGAATGACGGATCAGGAATGGCAAGCTCAGTTTAACGCGAGCTACGTCGAATTCGAAGGTGGGTACGGAATGTATCTTCCTCCTGAGTATCCGAAGCATCCGGAATGGACGAAAAGTTACAGGACCGGTGAGAATTGAGCATACCGGTGAATGAAAGGTGAGCTTATGAGCAAACCCTTAAAATGTATTATGATATGTGCAGCGGCAATGGTCATCATTGCCGTTGCCGTACTATTATCGAAACAGAAACATGAGCCTGTGCGACCGTCGGAGGAAGTGGGTTCGCTGGACGGTCCGGATTGTACGATCGTCTCGATCGCCGATGTGGAGCCTCCGACCACGGAGGCGGTCACGGATCCGGCTCCCCCCTCGGAGTCTGCAGAGCCCGTGGCGGCGACTGCGACAAACGAGCCGACGGCCTCTGAGGACGAGATCCCTTCCTGGGTCGAATGGCAGAGTGTCGCGACCGATTTCGCAGACGGCTTTGCCGTGCTAAAGGACCGAAAGGCGACTTTGTATTCGGACGCCTCTTGCGAGACGGTGCTTTGGACCGGCGACGAAGACTGGGCGTTTCAGGATATGGTAGTCAAAGACCTGGACCGCGACGGAGCGGAGGAGATCATCTTTCTGCTCTGGAAGCGCGGAAACTACGGCCGGTCCAAACCGTTCTGGGCTGAGGAAGACACCGATCGGTTGGGACAACATATTTTCATCTATTCGTATGATTTGGAACGCCCCATCCGAATGCGGGCCATCTGGATGTCTTCGGAGACCAAATTCGAGATCGACTCCATCGCTTCAGGGAAGAACGATATGCTGCTTCTCAATGTGAGAAAGCACGGACCACAGCTCTGGAGGTGGAAGGATTTCGGCATCAAATATGTCGAAAATGCCGAGCCCTCAAAGCTTCGTTTGCTGTGTGCCGGGGACAATCTGATACATTTGCAGCTGCTTAAGCAGGACCGAAGCGGAGCGGCGTTGTATGAGAAGATCGCTCCGGTGATCCGGGAGGCGGATCTCGCGGCGATCAACCTGGAGACGATCCTGGTGGAGGACGATGGCGCAGTCAGCAGCTATCCGAGGTTCGGCACGCCGATCGGCGTGGGTGAATCCCTCGCGAACGCCGGCTTTGACGTGATGAACCTGGCGAACAACCATGTTCTGGATAAGGGCAGCTACGGCGTTGACACCACCATACGGTTCCTACAGGAACTGGGAATCCGGTGCTTCGGAGCGACGCAGACCACGGGCTATACCGGAAGTTACAAAGACAGTGTGGCCTTTGTCGAGAAAAACGGCGTCAAGGTGGCATTCCTCGGTTATACCTATGGTATGAACGGGCTGAAGTGCCCGGCAGAGTTTCCGTATATGGTGGAGACTTTGAAGGATAAGGAACGTATGATCCGCCAGATCGAATATGCCCGCGAGCGGGCGGACGTGGTCGTGGTCTACGCCCACTGGGGGCAGGAGTACGAGACGGAACCGAATGTCATACAGAGAGGAATGGCAAAGTTTTTCGCAGAGCATCAGGTGGACATCGTGATCGGGTCGCATCCGCATGTGCTGCAGAAGTACGAAACGGTGACGGATCCGTCCGGAACTCACGAGACCCTCGTATACTACTCTCTGGGTAATTTCATCTCGGGGCAGGACCGGGAAGGCACCCGCGATGGCGGGCTCGCTGATATCACCATCGAAAAAGACGCCGACGGGACCGTCCGGATTCGCGAATACTCCATGCAAAAAACGAAGACCATTGCAAATGAAGAAGGGTATTGGGTGGAGATCGTTACAGAGAATCCTAATTAGGCCATTCCGAATTCCGGGATGGCCTTCATTCATTGCCCGTCTCGGCTGCTTCGCTTCGAATGCACATACACAAGATGCTTTTCACGGGCCACAATTTATGATATAGTATCTACAGATAGGTGAAGAAATAATTCAAGTTTGTCGGAATCGTAAGATGTATTTGAATATATCGGACTTTACAAGAAACGAGAGAGGTAAGACGTGGTTTCATATAAGTTTTGCAGTAAAAACACATTGGGTTATTTTTCGCTTCATGATTGCCGATGCTCCAGGATGTTCTTTGATGGTTCAAAGATCGTTCTGAATATGGAATGGATGGAGGTGCTTCCGGGTCATCCGAATAATCCATATAGCAAGGCTCACCAGTCAAAAGAGGGATGTATAATACTGGAAAAACCGTCTCTTGATAAATGTACATTTCTTCCTTGGGATGATAAGGAAGAACCATCGCGGGAATTACCCCTTGAAGAGCTGGATGTTTGTAATTTTGAAGTGCTTCGTTTTGATGAAGAAGCGGAGCAAAACGGCTATAAACTCATGCTCTACGGCGAAATGGATATCCCTCAAGAGGGCGCCGAATATGCATTTATAGAGACAGTTATTCATTATTGCTCATCCCAAGAGATGTTTAACGAACTTGTAGACGAATCGTGGTTCGAAAAAGAGCCTTTTGCTTAGGTAATAGTATTTGATCATTCCGGGATAAGTATAAGTCTCTCGGCCGGTTTAATGACACAATAACGTAAAACGAGTAATTACGTTAAGAGAGCAAAAGTTGCATACTCTGGACGACTAAAGCCCGATATTTCGAGATGAATGGAGGAGGTCTCTTTTTTGACATAATCGAGATAACAAAACTGGATTAAGGAGATAAGTATGAAGGGAAAGAAACTTTGGGTTATTATTCTGATTATTATATCAGTTTTTCTGCTGTCAGGCTGCGACGAGAAAAGTAAAGGTGAGACGTACGTGGTTGATGATCCGTTATCTGAGGATGAGATCATCAAATATGTGCAGGAAAGAATTCATGAAGAGACCGGCGATGATGTAACTGTGGAGATTGTTTCCAAAGAGGGATTGAGGAAATCCACGGGTTGGTTTGATGGTCCGATTGGTTATAGGACTATCGAAGGCGCAACGAAATACGAGCTAAAGATAACATCTCAAAAAGATAAGGAAATTGTAGCCAAAGGATATTATACGGATGGTTATATCACCCGTGAAAAAAACTCGACGGGAGGGTATAAGACCCAACCGAGTTTTTCGTCAGACTATGTGGATAGGAAAGGCTTTTATCAGGTGAAAGCCGAATTCATCCATGCTTTAGACCGCAGTCTTGCTGAATACTATATCTATGAGGACATCGGCACTACAACCGGTTTGGACATATTTATCTGTTCGACAGATTATGAATTAATGAATGACCTTTTGAATTCATTCAGGTATACGGTGGAGAGCCTTAGAGACCTGGAATATGTTACTTACAGCGTATATATCTATAAGGACAAAGAGGTGTTCGATAACACTGAATTTGATCTGTACAAAAACTGCACGCAAAATTATGGAGGGCAATCGTATGGACCTTATATAATCAGTCAGATGACAGGCAAACAGGTAGTACAGACTACTTATTCTGAAACGTTTGACAGAGAGGTTTTTGAAAGTGATGGTGTCTCCAATGCGGATAAGGTATTGGAGGATACCAATCCGGATTCTTATGAATATATTGTTTTCTACTATGCTGCGGAGCCGAATGCCTTTGTCGGCGCTAACTCTCCGAGCCTTTTAACGCTTGGAGTGAAATGATGTTTTGACAAAACGCTTGACAACTTTACAGAAGAAACAAAACAATACGGCAAAACTTACTGCCTAAAAAATGATAAAATATAGGCAGTAAAATTCGATTTGGAGGAAATTCATTCGTATTTATGACTATTCCTTTCTTAAGAATTCCATCCCCGGGCATATTATTGGGCAAGACAGGATTCCGAGATTCCGGCACTTTTACTTATTCCATGTGTTGTGCTTGATTTCCTCTGTATACATCCTTTTCTTGACGGAAACGGGCGTGTTTCCAGACTCATTACGGTCTTGCTGTTGTATTTGGCGGGATATGATATCGTCCGTTATATTTCTTATGAAGGACAGATCAACAGGTATAAGGCGGGATATTATGATGCTTTGCGAAGCGCTTCGGAGGCATGGCATGAAAATAAAAACGACTACGTTCCCTTCATCATCAACTTTCTGCAGATTCTATACAGGTGCTATAAAGATCTTGACGAGGCATTTACCGATATATCTATTAAGAAAGCGAAGAAGACGGAACGCGTTGAAAGCATATTGCTTGATGCCATTGTTCCCATCTCCAAACAGGATATTTTAAATCATAGCCCGTTTCGGTTATTTCATTCCGAATGCTCATACGCAAGATGCTTTTCACGAGCCACTATTTATGATATAGTATCTATGGATAGGTGAAGGTATATTGGATCATAACGTAGAACGACATATAGGGATCCGCGGAGGAATGAATTATGAAAAGAGTAGGAAAGCCGGTCGGAAAAGTTACGCTTCTCGGGACTTATGATGTAGATATTAACCAGCATATCGTATATTCACTCGGCGTGGACGAAAGCGAAAATTATTATTCCATAGAAGAACATGAATATAATATTGGTTCAGCGTATTCCTTCGTCAGAGAGTACTATATTCTCGAGGCTCGCGAAGTCAGGAATCTGAGACAGAGGGTTCTGGTGCGCGAAGGTTCAAAAAAGTGAGTTTCATTCACCGGTGGATCAATGAATTAGGAGAATTAACAGGATGAGACGTTGCGAAGTATATGCTCCATGCAGAGCCTGAGGATGACTGTATGGAGGATGACCGATTAATACGGTATTTAGATCCTCAGCTTTGCTCCATTTACAAAAAGGTCGGCTTATTAAGAGCCAAAATAAACAGAGCTTAAGGAGCAAAGAAATGAAAAAGAATAAATTAAGAGATTTTTATATTCTCTGGAGTACCCAGAGTCTGTCACAACTCGGAAGTGCCATTACGGCATTTGCACTGACACTGTGGCTTTATGATGCTACAGGTTCCGCGCTCAGCACTGCCGCGCTTCGAATATGCACATATACACCTTACATTCTTATGAGCATATTTGCAGGGGCGCTTACCGATAAGTTCGACAAAAAGAAAACCATGCTGGCCTGCGATCTTCTGGCTGCGCTTACCACAGTTGCGGTATTCGTACTTTATAAGACGGAAACGCTCGCGATATGGCATCTGTATCTGATAAACGCAGTATCAGGGCTTATGAACACCGTTCAGCAGCCGGCGTCGGAAGTGGCCTATACCATGGTCATACCGAAAGAGTATTATATGAAAACAAGCGGTCTGCAGCAGTTATCAAGATCGCTTATAACCATAGGGAACCCGCTGATCGCAGCTGTAGTCTACGGACTGGCCGGACTTGATGCGGCTATAACGATCGATCTTATAACATTTGCGATCGCATTCATTGCCCTTGCATGTTTTATAACGATCCGCGAAATACCAGATAAAAACGAAAACGAGGGAAGTGTCCTGCATCTGGCTAAGGAAGGCCTGGTGTTCTTAAAAGACAATCCGTTGATCCTGTACATCATTCTTTTTTTGGCAGGCGTCAACTTTGCAGCTTCGGCTTTCGATGCGGTTCTTCCGGCACTGATCATCCCCAACCCCAGGGGCGGCAATGGGATGCTCGGTATCGTTACCTCATGCTCGGGAATAGCCATGGTCGCCGGCAGCCTGCTGGTCACGGTTCTTCCCAAACCCAAGAATCGAGTGAGGGTCATATATCTGACCATGCTTTTTTCATTGGCAACGGAAAACTATCTGCTCGCTTTTTCGAGGTATCCGCTTCTGTGGTGCGTGGGGCAGATACTCGGATGGATATTCGTCCCCGTCATGGCAGCAAATCAAAATGTGATCATGAGAAATGCCATTCCGGCCAGGTTGCAGGGGCGGGTATATGCCTGTCGAAATACGCTGCAGTTCTTTACTATTCCGTTGGGCCTCACATTCGGCGGATTTATGGTTGACTATGTATGTGAACCGATCATGACGGATGCGCCCGGGGCCATGCATTTCCTTTTCGGAAGCGGTAAAGGATCCGGAGCGGCGCTTATGATGTTCATACTGGGCATAATGGGAACAGCAATATGCCTCATCTTTGGTTATAAACTGAGAAAGTTTACCAAGATAAATCAGGACGCAATTGAAGATTGACCGAAATGGAGATTGAAACGGATGCCGCTTAAAAGAAAATGGTTCCTGGGACGGGAGAATGTGGATCTGCTCATGGTCGATGACCTATACCTGTTTGTTCCATATGATGAGACATATTGCAAAACCCTTTCAAAATGCATAGAGGATGCTTGGGAAAAAAGAAACACGACTGAAGAAATAATTAAGAGATCAAAACGCAGAAAGCTGAATCGTGATGAATTGATTTTGCTGGTTGAAAGGATCCAAAAATGTCAAGGCTCGGAGAAGCAAATAGATCGGCTGATAGAAATCGTTGAGAAGAATTTGATCGATCCAAAAGTATCGGACTATATCTTCTATGAAGAAAACACTCCTGAAGAAGTAGTCGATAAGGCTCTGGCATATAAGCCGATCCTTTTATAGGGTGGAGTATAAATGCGATTAGCCCTTTAAAAATTTAGATAACGATGAGAGGAACACAGGATGGATAAGGAAAAGACCTTTTCTGCGATCAACAGTAAGTTTGAGGAACTGAAGAAGGCACTTGAGGGCGACAACGTTCAGGAAATGCGTGAATTAGCACTGGAACTGCACGCGATGGTGCATCCGGCGGAGATTTCCGGGAGAGCGGAGAAGACGGTCGCGGATTTTGTGCTTGATTACATGATGCAGGGGCATCAGAACGAACTGGTTCCCAGGGAGACATGGGATACGGATCTGCATTACGCGGGCAGCAAAATCGTACCGATCTGCTGGCAGTTCTGGCACATATACCGAATCGAGGATCTGGTCAGTAATATTCTGATGGCCAATGGGCAGCAGATTTTCAATGAGGAGTGGCAGCAGCGGATCGGTTCCTCCATCACGGATACCGGCAATGCTTTGGAACCGGATGAGCTGATTGCCTGGGCTCAAAACATCAATGTGGAAGAGCTCCGGAAATATATCATTGCCGTCGGTAAAAATACACGAAATATCCTGGCGGGCCTTACTCTGGAGCAGATCAGATCCATGGTTCCGGAAGAGTGGGTCATGCGGATCCTGGAAGAGGGTGGCGTGACCACGGACTTCCGCTCAGTATGGCTTCTGGTCTTCTGGGGAAGGCTGACCGTCGGCGGGATGATCCTGACACCGATGACGTCACATCACATGATGCATTTGCCGACAAGCGTGGAGCATATCATGAATGCGACCGATTAAAAGATTTTTTTATCTCACGAGATACTTGCACAGGAGATTTTCAGATTCCATGATGCCCAGAACCGTGCTAGTCGTGGAGAAATACAACGAAGCGTTGATTGTAGCCGTGGAGAATTCGACGAAGCGTTGATTGAAAATATGGATCTTCGGCCTTATCCTAAAAGAAAAACGAAAGGCAAAGATTATGGACAACGTAAAGACCGGCATATTGATTGCCAAAAAGAGGAAAGAAAAGCAGCTGACCC
>ONPC01000073.1 GCA_900319565.1 uncultured Eubacteriales bacterium
AAGCAGTTCAATATCACCAAACTGAAGCATATCGTTCCCGGTGGCAAAAACGGTCAGGATTCGATCCGGAACGGAGTTATGGAACTCGAGAAACACTATGATAAGGATGATATCGTTCTGATCCATGACGCGATCCGCCCCATGGTCAGTGCAGAGATCATCGATGATAATATTCGAATTGCAAAGCTTCACGGCAACGCCATTACGGTCATTCCGTGCGCCGAAGCCATGCTTCAGACAGAAGACGGGGAGATATCGGTCGGATCGTATCCGCGGGACCGTCTGAAACGGACCCAGACGCCGCAGGCATTTCATATCGGACAGATCTGCGATCTGCACAGGAGAGCGCTGGAGGCCGGAATCACGAACTCGGTCGCATCCTGCACGCTGATGATCGAAATGGGAGAGCAGGTTTATTTTTCCGCCGGGTCTGAAAAGAATGTTAAGCTGACAACATTGGAAGATATCGATATTTTTAAGGCGCTGCTCAGTGCCAAACGATCGGATTGGCTGAAGGACTGATATGAGTATTTATGATTGCGATCTCTGGACTGAAGATCTGGACAGAGTGATAAAATCCATGCCGTGGATATCATCATTATCCGGGAAGACCATTATGATCACAGGCATCGGCGGGCTGGTTTGTTCAGCCATCGCCGATATTCTCATACGATACAATGAGACGTGTGACGATCCGGTAACGATCATAGCGGCAGCCAGAAACGAAAAGACAATACAGGACCGATTTGGACAGTTTGCCGATCGGTCGTATTTTCAATTTATGGAATATGACGCGACCGGAAAGGAACTTCGTATTCCTTACCCTGTGGATTACATCATACATGGTGCGGGAAACTCTTCACCGGATATGATCTCAAAAGAACCGGTCGAAACACTCCTCGGTAATATCATGGGGACCTACAATCTGTTGAAATTTGCAAAGGAAAAGAGCATTAAGAGACTTCTGTTTATTTCCAGTTCGGAAGTTTACGGAAAAAAAGACGGGAATGAACCATTCCGTGAAGATCAGTACGGGGCGGTCGATATCCTGAAATCCCGAAACTCGTATGCTGTTGCGAAACGTGCAGCAGAGTCTCTGTGTGTGTCATTTGCAGATGAATACGGCGTATCTTCCGTGATGATCCGTCCCGGTCATATCTACGGTCCTACGGCAAAACCGAATGATAAACATGTCGCTGCACAATGGGCGTATGATGCCGCGTTCGGTCGGGATCTTGTGATGAAAAGCAACGGAGCTCAACTCCGAAGTTATTGTTACTGCTTGGATTGTGCATCCGCTATCCTGACGGCAATGCTGAAAGGTGAGGATGGCAGAGCCTACAATATCTCAAATCCGGATTCCGTGATCAGCATCCGTCAGATGGCGGAAATACTGGCAAAGAGTGCCGGTGTGAACCTTATCGTGGATGTGCCGACGGAAGATGAAAAGAAGAGTTTCAATCCGATGAGTAATTCATCATTGGACAGCAGCAGTTTGATCGAATTGGGATGGAAAGGGTGTTTTGATGCACCTACAGGTCTGGATCATACGGTCCGGATATTGAAGAAGATGCATGTCTGACGCGGAAACAGTGCCGCGTGAAGGCTTTCAGGAGAATACGAAAATGCCTCGTACGATATACTACATAGATTTTGACAGAGAAAAAAGGAATACGGCGGGAGCTAAGGCTCCGGATGACATTGCGGAGATCTGCCGCAGAGCGGGATATACCAAGTATACCGTTCCTGCATATCCCAAAGATAAAAACAAGATCTATCGTAAGCTATGGCTGTTGTTTGGCTGCACTCGCTGGTGGAGAAAACTGGGCAGACTGTTGCAGGATGGCGATATAGTGATATATCAGCATCCTTTATACGGTCACAGAGTAACAGGCAGAATGGTCGAAAAGATCCATAAAAAGACCCGTTGCAGTTTCTTCGTGTTCATTCACGACTTGGAGTCACTCAGAGGAGGGGTCGCCGGTGTTGTCAGCGCGAATGCAGCTACCAGTCAATATAGCGATAATGACATGCTGATGAAGTTTGATGCCGTCATTTGCCATAACAAGCGAATGCATGCGTATCTGGTCAGCCGCGGATATGAAGAGAACAAACTGATCGATCTGGAGATCTTCGATTATTTAACGGATGCAGAACTGAAGAAGCAGGAAAAAGGCGACGCGCCTTCCATTGCGATCGCAGGAAATCTGGCGATCGGAAAGTGTCCCTATATTTACAGCATGTTTGATGCAGGACACAATGCGGGTCTGACCGTTAATCTTTATGGGATCGGTTTTCAGGAGGATAAAGCATCCTCTAACATGATTTATCACGGTTCTTTCAAGCCGGAAGAACTGCCCGGGCATCTTAAGGGGGACTTCGGCCTGGTATGGGACGGAACTTCGGCGGAAACATGCGCCGGAAACACCGGAGAATACCTACGGTACAACAATCCGCATAAGACGTCCCTGTATCTGGCATCCGGGATGCCGGTCGTGTGCTGGAGTCAGGCAGCGATCGCGGATTTTGTGCTGGAAAACGGTGTCGGCATTACGGTGGACAGTTTGTATCAGCTCGAGGAGCGGATCAAAAACGTTACTGCAGAAGAATACAAACAGCTTGCGGACAATGCCGCAAAGATGGCCGAAAAGCTGCGCAGCGGTTTTTATACGCTGCAGGCGATTGAGAGGTCGGCAGAAAAAGATTAAGGCTGCGCCTGCTCATTAAGGGAAGATTGGTGTGTATATGGATAAAACGACGGAGTATATATGGCTTTACAGAGATAAAGATAAAACTTCTTTTTTCAGGGATCTGGTATCCGAAAAGAATCACTTTTTTATATGCCTTCCGGCTTACAAAGCGGTTAAGACCAAAGCAGGAAGATACTGGGAAAAACTGATGCTCGGCAACCGCTTCCGAAAAATGATCCCCGAAAAGCTCAGAGCAAGACGTTATAATATCGGGAATTATGAGTACTTAGAAGATAAGACATATGTAGTTTTGATGGGAACACAGGTGGTTGCGCATTACAGCACTTCCTATCTTTTGATGTTCAAGAAAGAGCATCCGAATGTGAAACTTTATGCGATTGCATGCGATTCCATGCATGCTTCTTCTTCCCACATGGATCATGTTCGCGATAAACTGCTTTCCGGAGTTTTTGATAAGGTTTTGACCTATGACAGATTTGATGCGGAGGAATATGGTTTCACGTGGTTCGGATATTCTTATTATTCCGAAATGCCGTACGAAATAACAGACCGACAACCGTATGATGCGTACTTCGTCGGTATCGATAAAGGAAACCGTGGGAAGACAATCTCCTCATTGTATTCCTTCCTTGTGAAAAATAACGTGAATGTTTGTTTTGATGTTCCCCGCCCGAAGAAAAACGCTCAGGAGGATTTCCCGTACATCAAGAAGGGCATCCCCTATTCTGAGGTCCTGGGAAAGGTCAATTGCACGAATACCTTGATCGAGATCCTGCAAAGCGGGCAGCAGTCACAAAGCCTTAGGTATTTTGAGGCGGTGAAGTTCAATAAGAAATTACTTACGAATAACCGCCATTTGAGTGAGTTGCCGTATTACGACGAGCGATATATGAGGTTTTTTGAGACAGAGGATGATATTGACATTGAATGGGTCAAAAAGGTTGAAGAGATAGACTACGGTTACAAAGGGGAGTTTTCACCGCTGCATTTGGAACAGTTTCTGAAAAGCATTGAAGATGATCATGAGTGAAGCTGAGCGGATGAATATAAGGGAAAGGAAGATATGGTCATGGGTCAGCCGTGAACATACATCTATACTATGAAGAGAGTATGCATTGTAACATACCATATTTCGTCAAATTACGGAAGCCGCCTGCAAGCGGTTGCTCTTTCAAAGTCGATCGATAAACTGGGATATGAGGCTTGTTTTCTCAGAAGATTCACGGCGCGGTTTTTTACATTTCGGCATCCCCAAATGGTATATGCAAGAGTTTGTAGAAAACTGACCCGAAAGACGAATAAAAAGTTTTTTACCCCGATTCCCTATCAGATCAGTGAGACTCGGAAGGCGCGGTTGGATCAGTTTACAAAAGATCATTATCGCGAGATCGAGATAAACACGGATGCGGAGTGGAAGCAGATCATAAAAGACAGGGTCACTTTTGTTTCGGGAAGTGATATTATTTGGAACCCGGCGGTCGGATATCCCAGTTTCTATTTTCTGGATTATGCATACTATGCCAAATTGCCATGTATGGCCTATGCGTCCAGCATCGGGGCTTTGGAATTGCCGAAGAAATATTATGGCGCGTATAAACGCTATTTGAACAGCTTCCGCGCGATCGGCGTCAGAGAGAAGGCAACCATTGACCTGTTTTCAGGGATCATTGATAATAAACTGACAAAGGTGGTCGATCCTACGCTTCTTTTGACGAGTGAAGAGTGGGATGCCTATGCCGATAAAGCGCAGTATTCGGAACCGATCGAAGACCGCTATATCTTTTGCTATTTCGTCATGCACGATCAAACATACTGGGACTACGCTAAGATGGTGCAGGAACAGACCGGTCTGCAGGTCGTAGTGCTCCCGATGCATCATTTGGATGAACAGCAGCCCTTTACCATCATCAAGGACGGAACGCCCTATGAATTCATCGATCTGATCCGCCGAGCGGAGTTTGTTTTGACGGACTCGTTCCATACCGGCGTTTTCTCTCTGCAGTATAAGAAGGAGTTTTACCTGCTTCGAAGAGACAGAAAAGCCGAGGACGCGAAGTTCAACGAGCTGTTAAGCCGCTACGGACTGGAGGACCGTGTCATCACGGATAGAAGCCGGTTTGAGCGGAAGCAGTCGATCGATTATGAAAGAGCCCACGAGATCCTTCAAAAGGACAGGGAGGCTTCCAAACGCTTTTTGGCGGAAGCTCTGAGCAGCTGCGACCGATGAAACCACTAACCGGAGGATGTTGGAAACCGATATGAATTGCTATTACGGATGGAATAAGGATATATCTGTACTGAAAGACAGCGCCTCCGGCGGTATCTTTTCGGCCATCGCCGAAACCATACTGAGTCAAAAGGGCGTTGTATTTGGTGCGGCCATCGATTGTGAAACATCGACCGTACGGCACATTCCGGTCGAGACGGCGGAGCAGCTTTCGTTACTGCGCCGGTCCAAATACCAACAGAGTAACACCGAGGCCGCATTCCATCAGGTGGCGGAAGCACTTTCCGGTCACAGACGGGTCCTTTTTTCCGGAACCCCCTGTCAGGTGGCAGGTCTGAAGCGCTATTTAAGTATTAAACGGATCTCTACAGAGGATCTGTTTACCGTAGAGGTTCTGTGCCATGGTGTAACGAACACGAAAGTGGTTCAAAGTTACATCCGCAGCATAGAAGCCAAATACAAAAGAAAAGTTGTAAAATACCATTTTCGGACGAAGGATAAACCCTGGTATCACAGCGGTTCGAGCATGCATATATGCTTTGAAGACGGAAAAGAGATCTATCGGAACCATGCTGTGGACGAACTGTACCTGGTGTTCGGACGAAATGTCGCACTCCGGCCGTCGTGCCACGCCTGCCCCTTTGCAAAAGAAGAAGGGCGCCCGGCGGATATCACGATCGGTGATTTTTGGGGAGCGGAAGAGTATATTAAAGATAAGGACTTGCTAAAACAGGGAATTGGGCTTATACTGACAAATACCGACCGGGGTGAAGCATTTTGGAAGGAACTGACCGAACAAAACAAGGTCACCTCTGAGCCGCTGGACATTAAGAAAGCCCTTCCGCGAAACGGAGCATTGACCCGTCCGGCACGCGCAAACGCTGCCCGGGAAGCGTTTTTTTTACGTTTGGAACAGGAAGACTTCATCCGTCTGGTTCACTCCATATTTAAAAAAGTGATCTTTAAGGAAAAGATCAAACGCTTTATCGGCTACGACCGGATGCGTAAGATCCGAAAACTGAGAGGTAAGCGGTGATAGGGAACAGCCATGAGTAACAAGGACAACGATCTGAATCATGTTTGCATAGAGAATAAGGCGGAATGCTGCGGCTGCAGTGCATGTGCAGCGATCTGTCCGCGAAAGGCGATCACCATGACGCCGGATGAAGAGGGCTTTTCCTATCCGGTCGTCGATGAAACAAAATGCATAGGGTGCTCATTGTGTATAAAAACGTGTCCTTTGCGAACCTGAGAAAACGCCTCCGGGAAATGTTTCAACGTGAACGAGGAATAGAATGAAAAGCAAGGCTAAACAGAACATCATCTACAATTTCATCTATCACGTTTTCGTGATCGTGGTGCCGCTGATAACGACCCCATATGTGACCCGAAAGCTCGGGGCGACCGGTGTGGGTGAGTATGGATTTGAATATTCCGTCGCCGCTTATTTTGCGCTGTTTATCAAACTGGGGCTCAACAACTACGGAAACCGGGCCATCGCTTATACCCGGGATAACAAAGAAGAGGTGTCTAAGGAGTTTTGGAACATATATTTCTTTCAGTTCCTTTGCACCGTAGTCGTCAGTGTTTTTTATCTGGGATACTGCTTCTTGATCTCCGGAAGTTTCCTTGTGAGCTTCATCTTGATTCTGTACATCCTTTCGACCGGACTCGATATCGCCTGGTTTTACTGGGGAATGGAAGAGTTTAAGGTGACGGTCACACGGGGCACGCTCATTAAGATTCTGTCGACCATAGCCATTTTCATTTTCATTAAAGACGAAGATGATGTCGCCTTGTATACATTGATCTTGTGCATCGGTTCCGTCGGCGGGCAGATCTTTCTCTGGCCACGACTGTTTCGGTATATTTCCTTCGTAAAGCCCACCCGTGCGGAAGTGATCAAGCATATCAAACCGAACCTGATTTTGTTCCTTCCCGCGATCGCCGTGAGCTTCTACAAGATCATGGATAAGATCATGCTCGGCGTGATTTCCAACAAAGCGGAGGTCGGCTTCTATGAAAGCAGTGAAAAGATCATCAAAGTACCGATGGCCGTGGTAGAATCCTTTGGAGCCGTAATGCAGCCCCGCATGTCCAACCTGGTCGCCAATAAGGCGGACCCCAGATACATGAGCGAGGTGTTGAAGAAGTCGATCATTGTTATCATGCTCAGTTCTACGATACTCGGCTTCGGTATCATGTCGGTGGCAGATGAGTTCGTTCCCGCCTACTATGGAGCCGGTTTTGAGCAGTGCAGCCTGCTGTTTAAGATCCTGTTGCCGAGCTGTATGTTCCTGGCCCTGACCAACATCTTCAAGACGCAATACCTGTTGCCGAAGAAAAAGGACAAGGAATACATCCGCGCTCTTTTTACCGGCGCGATTGTAAATGTTCTGATGAACATCCTCCTGATCCCTCTGATGGCATCCGGTGGAGCTGCCGTTGGTACACTGGCAGCGGAAGCATCTGTTTGTCTGGTCATTGCGCTTACCGCAAGACGTGAGATGAAGGTCTTGGATTATTACCGCCTGGCGGTTCCGTTTGTACTGGCCGGAGGCGTGATGTTTGTCGTCAGTTATTATATCAGCTTCCCGGGTATGTCATTTATCTGGGGATTGCTGCTTAAGATCGTGATCTGCGGATTGGTCTATGTGGTCATGTTGGCGGTGCTGTTGCTGCTGTCCAAGTATGTTTTAAAGAATGATTTTTGTGATGAAGTGGTTTCAACATTTTCCTTTTTGTGGAAGCGTAAGAAACCGAAGAACGGATAATATAGGGAGATAATGTCAGAATGTATGATTATTTGATCGTAGGCGCCGGCCTTTACGGAGCAGTATGCGCCAGAGAATTGACGGATCAGGGGAAAAGGGTATTGGTGATCGACAAACGGCCGCAGATTGCCGGCAATGTGTATACGGAGCAGATCGAAGGCATTAACGTGCATATTTACGGTGCCCATATATTCCATACGAACAATGCGGAAGTTTGGAATTATGTGAACCGCTTTGCAGTCTTCAACCGATTTACCAATTCGCCGGTCGCGAACTACAAAGGCGAACTGTATTCTTTGCCCTTTAATATGTACACCTTTAATAAGATGTGGGGTGTTGTGACGCCGGAGGAGGCTGCCGAGAAGATCAAAGCACAAAGGGAAGCGGCGGGGATCACCGAGCCGAAAAACCTGGAAGAACAGGCGATCTCCCTGGTTGGTACGGACATCTACGAGAAACTGATCAAGGGCTATACGCAGAAACAGTGGGGACGTCCGTGCGACCAGCTTCCGGCATTTATCATTAAACGTCTGCCGGTGCGTTTGACATTTGACAACAACTATTTTAACGCCTTATACCAGGGCATCCCGGTCGGCGGATACACCAAGATGGTCGCAAGGATGCTGGAAGGTATCGAAGTCCGGCTGAATGAGGATTACCTGGCGGATCGCGCTGCTTGGAACAAAATGGCGAAACAGGTGATCTATACCGGACCGATTGACGCGTTTTACGGTTTTTCACTTGGAACGCTGGAGTACCGTTCGGTACGGTTCGAGACGGAGGTTTTGGACAAACCCAATTTCCAGGGCAATGCGGCAGTGAATTACACGGATGCCGAAACACCGTGGACTCGGATCATTGAACACAAGTGGTTTGAGTTTGGCCGTGATGAAGAGGGCAATGATCTGCCGAAGACGGTGATCAGCCGTGAGTACAGCAGTGAGTGGAAGCCGGGCGATGAACCGTATTATCCGGTAAATGATGAGAAGAACGGCAACCTATATGCTCAGTACAAGGCGCTGGCGGATCAGGAAGAAAACGTGATCTTCGGCGGCCGCCTGGGTGAGTATAAATACTATGATATGGATCAGGTTATAGCGCAGGCTTTGGTTCAGGCAAAGGACCTCAGGTAATCTATAAATATTGAAAGGATAGTTGACATGAAGCTGTCAATTCCGAAAATCGAGAAAAACGAACAGATCTTCTTCCTGTCGTATATTATCTTTTTGTTCTTCTCGGTATTGATGCATTCAATGTATTACAGGTGGTTTGTAAACTACTACAAGTATATAGCTGCAGGATGTATCGCGTTGCTGCTCCTTCAGGAAGTCGCTATGAAAGCACTGTCCGTCCGGGCGCTTTTAGGGGCAGTGACGCTGTATTCGGTAGCGATGCTCCTGGCTTTTTTGGGATCCGGAGACCTGCAGACCTCCTTTGCTTGTACGTTTGTTTATGCTTTCGGCGCCAGAAACATCGATTTCAAAAAAATAAGCCGGATCACCATAATGGTGACACTGACACTGGTTGTATTTGTTATCGCCAGTTCGATGTTGGGAATCATAAATAATTACCAGGGGGTCCAGTCCGGAGGAACGCGTTTACGGTATTTCCTGGGCTTTCGGTATGCGCTGAATGCTCCGGCGATGCTGCTGAATGTCATTATGCTCTATGTTTTCGTAAAACGTGATGAGGGAAAATACATAGAGATGACTTTATTTTTGATATTTGCGGTAGTGTTATATTCCTATACGGATTCCCGATTGACGTTCGGTCTGTCGATCATCAGCCTTTTGATTGCAGCCTTCTGCAGAAAAAAGAAGACCGATCTGAGCAACTTAATCTTGCTCCCAAAACTCCTGACATTGATCTTTCCTCTGTGCTTTGCAGTTTCGATGTGGTTCGCAAAGCATTATTCTGCGAGTGTATCATGGATGAAACAGTTGAATACGATACTGGGTGGAAGACTTCGAATGGGGCAGAGTTCGATCAATCTTTACGGTACGAGTTTGTTCGGTAATCCCGATATCAAATGGATCGGTGCGGGCCTGAATGCTTATGGACAGCAAAGCACGGAGACCTATTTCTATGTGGATAATATGTATATCCAACTGCTGCAGCGATATGGAATACTATTCATGGTACTGTTCCTGTCCCTGGCGACATTGGTCGTAGTTCGGTGTTACAAGAGGAAAGATAACCTGCTGGTATTCATGCTGACTATCGTTGCACTGCATGGATTGATTGATGACGGTATCATCTACGTTCAGATGAATACGTTTTGGCTTTTGTTCGGATCGGTTGCATTTGGATATCTGAAATCGACAGAAACAAAAGAAGTAAAGACTGAAAAGATATAAACGGACCGCCTTCCGATGGGAGGCGGTCCGTTTAATCGATTGGATAGGCAATCGTTCATCGAAATTGGGGCATAATTTCATTAAATTTCAGTAAACAAGGCGTGTCACCTTTACATTTGCTGAAAAATATGCTAGTCTTATATTATAAGAAGCGACTACAAAACTCTGAAAAAACGAGAGAGGAGAAAGATTATTATGAAAGGTAAAAGAATACTTTTTTGGATAACCATTCTGGTGTGCGGTCTCCTTTTGAGTTCCATATATGTGAAACATG
>ONPC01000046.1 GCA_900319565.1 uncultured Eubacteriales bacterium
AAGGTCTACAAGCCCGGCGATACCGTAAAGATCGGCGACAAAGATATTACATTTACCGCAGTTTATACACCGGTCTATACGATGACCTATGATAAGAACCTCGATGCGGCTACCGGCTCACAGACCGACGCAAAGAGCCCGTATGAAAACGGTTCGACCGTAACAGTACTGGATCAGGGCACCATGGAAGCGACCGGCTACAAGTTCCTGGGTTGGAACCCGGATGAGGCACAGGCTAAGAACGGGACAGTGGATAACAACTACGATCCTGCAGATACTTTTGCCATCAAGCAGAATACGACCCTGTACGCGGTATGGGTACCGGTCTACAAGGTGACTTACGATCCTGCCGGCGGCTCCGGTGAACCGAAAGACACGAAGGAATATTTCGCCGGAGACGAAGTGACCGTTCCTTCGGACATTCCGGGAAAGAAGGGCTTCGAGTTCCAGGGCTGGTCCTTAGATCCTTCCGATCCGGATGCACCGCTGTACAAAGTCGGTGACACCGTGATCGTGAACGGAGAGGACATCACATTTACCGCAGTTTGGAAGAAGATCAACAACGATCCTGTAGTCGTTTATAAGGCTATCTACGATCCTGCCGGCGGCGTTCCGACTCCGGAAGACACGACCGAATATGTGGACGGCGCGACGGTGATCGTGACGGACGAAGTTCCTGCACGGGACGGTTACACGTTCCGGGGCTGGTCCTTAGATCCTACGAACCCTGGAGCGAAACTTCTGAAGGGCGGCGACACCACAACGATCCAAAGCAGCGACATCACATTTACCGCGATCTGGGTACAGAACTATGTAGTGATCTACGATAAGAACGCGGACGATGCGACCGGCACGCAGAAGGATCTCAACAATCCGTACGAGTCCGGCGAGACCGCGACCGTACTGGGAGCGGGCAGTGTATCCCGTCCGGGCTTTACGTTCCGTGGCTGGGCCAAGGATGCTGCCGCAACCGAAGCTTCGTTCGCAGAGGGCGACACCTTTGTGATCACCGCAGATACGACTCTGTATGCGGTATGGGAAGCTCTTCCGACCTATAAGGCGACTTATGACCCGAAGGGCGGAAGCAATGAACCTGTCGATGAAACGAAATACCCGGATGGCGCGACCGTGACCGTATCCGATACCGTTCCGGTGAAGGACGGCTTCATCTTTGAAGGCTGGACCATGGATCCTTCGGATTCCAATGCGAAGCTTCTGAAGGGCGGCGACACCACGACGATCCGGGGCGGCGATGTTACATTTACCGCGGTCTGGACGAAAGATCCGAATGTGTCGGATGTTGTGACCTATAAGGTAACGTATGATCCGCAGGACGGCGCTCCCGCACCGGTCGACACGACCGAATATGTGGACGGCGCGACCGTGATCGTGACGAAGGATGTTCCGGTGAAGGACGGCTTCGTGCTGGACGGCTGGACGACCGATCCGAAGGCTGCAGATCCGACAGTCCTGCTCGGCGGTGATACCGCAAAGATCGCAGGAAGTGATATTACATTCTATGCAGTATGGGCACCGGTTTACACCGTGGACTATGACGCAGACGGCGCTTCGTCAACTCCGAAGGATGAGAAGAAGTACCGCAACGGCGATAAGGCGATCGTCATGAAGGATATCCCTGTGAAGGAAGGCAAGACCTTTAAGGGATGGACGATGGATCCCGCCAATACCGCGAACCTGCTTCAGAACGGCGATACTGTGACGATCAACGGAAAGAACATAGTTCTGTATGCCGTATTCGAAACGATCGCTTCTTCGGATTACACTGTGACATATGATCTGAATGGCAGCAAGGAGACAGCTCCGGTCGACTCGAACCGGTATGTATCCGGATCCTCCGTCACGATCGTTAATGATGTTCCGAAGAGAAACGGTTATACATTTACCGGATGGGCATTAAAGAGCGACGGCTCTGCTGAGTTCAAGGGTGGAGATACCTATAAGATCTCGACCGACACGACCTTCTATGCAGTATGGACACCGAATGCTTCGGGTGCGAAGACAGGCGATCCTCTGCAGGTTCTTCCCTGGTTGCTGATGGCGCTCCTGTCCATGGCAGGTGCTTCTGCAGCGGTGATCCGTGGAAAGAAGAAAGCAAGATAATATCTGTAGGACGTGCTCCTGCAGATACGGGCATTCCCGAAACAGGGATTGCGTAACGAAGTGGGGGCGAATGCCTCCGCAAAAGAAGAACCGCCGCAGGTAAGCGCCTGCGGCGGTTTCTTTTGTTATGTCAGCAAAACCATATGCACTCGCATATTTTTACGAAGGAGAACAAAAAAAGCACAGGAGGTTTTCTCCTGTGCTTATATGCCATATCATCTTAAATAAGAGAGATATAATTAAGCGTTAGCTTTCTTTTCATCCGAACGCTTCATAATGCTGTCAATAGCGCCGGTGAACAGAGCGTAGTCATCCTTCATGGTCTTCAGACGCTTGCGGCCCTTCTCAGTGATCTTGTAGTAAGTACGAAGACGGTCATCGGCGTTCTTCTTACCGGATTCGGTGATGCACTTAGCTTCGATCAGACGATAGAATGCTGCATAAGGATATGCGATGCGGCACTTCTCAGGGATGTCAACATTGACTTCCTGAATCAGTTCATAAATGTACATGGGACGGATGTCCAGTGCATTCAGAACCAACAGTTCGGTCATACCTTTTTTCAGGTTCTCGATCAACGGGCTCTTCTCGGGAGCGTTTTTCTTTCCAGTTTTCTTCATAACAATTCTCCATTCATGTTATTGTGTTGTTTGTGTTGTTATTCCGGGAAGTCATCTTTCCTCCGGATTTTTGATTTCTCAAATCATTTATAATCTAATAGTAGACGAATTGAGGGGTTTTGTCAAGGCTTTTTTGCAATTATTTTTATGGAAATCACTTTTTTCCTTCCCGAAAAAGACGTTTTCAGCCTCTTTCATTGCAGAAGATGTGTTTTTGTGATATGATTACAGTAGAAAAGAGTATGAAACGCAGACGATTTCGGGCGAAAGCATAGTCTGCGCAGCGGATCGGTTCGGATCAAAGTGAACGGAAGGAGGCACATAACATGGATGAACAGGTGAAACAATTTGCCGAATGGATGAAGGAATATGGTGACGTGGTGTTCTTCGGAGGGGCCGGAGTATCCACGGAAAGTAAAATTCCGGATTTTCGGAGCGTGGACGGATTATACAATCAGTCCTACAGCGTTCCGCCGGAAACGATATTGAGCGCGACATATTTCCACGCGCACACAGAGGAGTTCTATCGCTTTTACCGAGATAAGATGATTTTTAAGGATGCGGAGCCGAACCCGGCACATACGTCGTTAGCTCGTCTGGAGCAGCTGGGCATCGTGAAGGCGGTCATTACCCAGAACATCGACGGCCTGCACCAGAAGGCGGGCAGCAAAGAGGTCCTGGAGCTGCACGGAAGCGTTCATCGCAATTACTGCATGCGCTGCCGGAAGTTCTTCGGCCTGGACGCGATCATAAACAGCACGGGCGTACCTAAGTGCGATGCGTGCGGAGGCACGATCAAACCGGATGTCGTGCTTTATGAAGAAGGGCTGGATTCGTATGTCATTGACCGTTCGGTATCACATATTCGCCGTGCGAAGGTCCTGGTCATCGGCGGAACGTCGCTGGCAGTCTATCCCGCGGCCGGGCTGATCAACTATTTCCGGGGCAATAAGATCGTTTTGATCAACCGTGACGCGACTTCGCGTGACAGCATCGCGGATCTGATCATCCGCAGGCCCATCGGCCAGGTCATGAAGGAAGCGCTGGAGATCATTGAGACGCAGGCGTAGAAGCCGCGCCGGAGAAACAGGAGGAATGTATGGAATTTCAGGTCGGGGACATTATTACGTTGAAAAAAGGGCATCCCTGCGGGGCCAATGATTGGGAGATTCTGCGTGTCGGTATGGACTTCCGCCTGAAATGCAGGGGCTGCGGACGGCAGATCATGGTGCCGCGAAAACTGGTGGAGAAAAACGTGCGCTTTCCGAAGGAAAAGAAACAGCCTCCGAAAGAAAATAAAACAGAGTAAAAAAGTGCTTGCAATCCTTGCGTATCTATGGTATAATCTCAATTCGTGATATATTATTTATTTCCTTGCTCCTTAGCGAAACAGGCGTTTTACGGATCGTAGAATCCGCACTCGCACAGGGCGCAGAAAGGGGCCAGAGACCAAAAGGAGGTACAGAACGCATGAGCAAATACGAAATGATTGTAGTTGTCAGCGCAAAGCTCGAAGATGAGGACAGAACAGCTGCTCTCGAGAAAGTCCAGAATTATATCACACGTTTCGGCGGCACCGTTGAAAGTGTGGATGATTGGGGCAAAAAGAAGCTCGCTTACGAGATTCAGAAGATGAGAGAAGCGTACTACAGCATCATCAACTTTGAAGCGCCGGCAGATTGCCCCGCTCAGGTTGAGAACCGGGTTCGTCTGATGGAATCCGTGCTTAGATTCCTTTGCGTAAAGAAAGAAGTTCAGTAAGGCTGAACTGCCACAAGCCTGTTTACGGTACAGGCGGGAGGTAATTTATGAATAAGGTTATTTTAGTAGGTCGTTTGACCAGAGATCCGAATGTTACATATTCTCAGGGTGAGAGACAGACAGCGATCGCCAGATTTACACTGGCTGTAGATCGCCGCAGAAGCCGCAACGCAGAACAGAACGGACAGGAGCAGACCGCTGATTTCATCAGCTGCGTAGCTTTCGACCGTCAGGGCGAGTTCGCCGAGAAGTATCTGCATCAGGGCACGAAGGTCGTGCTTTCCGGACGTATTCAGACCGGAAGCTACACGAATCGTGAAGGCCAGCGCGTATACACCACCGACGTGGTTGCCGAGGACATCGAGTTCGCGGAGAGCAAAAATGCCGCTGCCGGCAACGGCAACACCTATGCCGAGTCCCGCCCCGCTCCTTCAACTGCTTCCGCATCGTTTGATACCGGTGCCGCTGCAGCTCAGGAAGGTTTCATGAACATTCCGGATGGCGTAGATGACGAAGGATTACCGTTCAACTAAAACCGATGAATTTTTAAGGAGGCAACTATAATGGCATACAATAAGACCGATAAGGCAGACGCTTCCAAGCCCAGAAGAAGCGGTATCCGCAGAAAGAAGAAAGTTTGCGTATTCTGCGGCGATACAACGCCCATCGACTACAAGGATGTAGCAAGATTAAAGAAGTATGTGTCTGAGAGAGGTAAGATCCTTCCCAGAAGAATTACCGGTACTTGCGCGAAGCATCAGAGAGCTCTGACCATCGCTGTTAAGAGAGCTAGACACGTAGCTTTGTTACCTTACACGGTAGAATAATCGAAACGCGCGCAGCGCGTCCGAATATATTTGAGAGCATGGGGGCTGTCTTTTAGGACAGCCCCGTTTTTTTGTTCCCTGCATTCGCGCCGGGAGATGCATGCGCCCCCCCGGGAGCGGAGCCACTCTTCGGATCTTGCGTGTGCAGCCGACAGTGAAACAACCGCTGCTGTAGGAAAGTACTTTCTTTTTAGAGCAAAAGGTGGTATACTGATACTGGTATGGAATCGAGTCCGACGAAGCCATCCGACGGACTCGTCAGTATAAACACTACGTAACTATAGTCAGTCATTGAACTACCAGGGGGTATGTGAATGCAAATGCGAAAGCATAATCTGAAGCGTGGCTTTTATGCCAGCCTTCAGTGGCCCATTTGGATGTGTCTGGTTCTGATCATCGCAAATGTCTTCGTATATCTTACGGATCGCCGCAGCGGCTACATCGTGAGCGGCGTGATCCTTTTGTACATCGTGGCGTGCGTATTCTTCTATATGTACCGCCGCAAGACGCTCCTGAAGGACCTGATCGAATACGGGTCGGACTATGCGCAGATCCAGAAGAACCTTCTGACCGACATGAAGGTCCCGTATGCGATGTGCGACGAGCGGGGGCGTTTTCTTTGGGCGAACCGCGCATTTTCCGCGCTGGTAAACGACAAAGAATTCAAGAAAAAAACGTTGTTTTCCCTGTTTGGTACCGAGGACGGTCATCTCCTGCCGCATAATGACGAGGATGAGGCAGAAGCGGACGTGGTTCGCGAGGACCGGAATTTCCACCTGACAGCGCACCGCATCGCCATGACGAACCTGATGGACGAAATGACGAAGGATGTGGACCGGGCGGATATCGAGTTGTTTGCGATCTATCTGTATGACACCACGGAGATCCTGCAGACACGGAAACTCTATCAGGATAACAAACAGGTCGTAGCGCTCATTTACATGGATAACTATGAAGAGGCGCTGGAGAACCTCGAGGACGTTCGAAAGTCCCTGTTGGTGGCACTTGTAGACCGTAAGATCAACCAGTATTTCTCGGAGTATCACGGCATTCTCCGTAAACTTGAGAAAGACAAATACCTCTATATCGGAACTATGGAGTACCTGCCGGCCATGAAGGAGAACCGTTTCTCCGTGCTGGAGGAGGCGAAATCGGTCAATATCGGTAACGATATGTCGGTCACCATCAGCATCGGTGTCGGCATCAACGGCGAGTCCGCGATCCAGAATTACGAGTACGCCCGTACGGCGATCGATCTGGCACTCGGACGCGGCGGCGACCAGGCGGTCGTTAAGAACGGAAAGTCCGTCGAGTATTTCGGCGGTAAGACGCATACACTCGAGAAGACCACGCGCGTTAAGGCCCGTGTTAAGGCGCATGCGTTGCGTGAACTGATCGAAACGAAGGAGAAGGTCCTGATCATGGGCCACCATTTCAGCGATGTCGATTGTATCGGCGCAGCGGTCGGCGTGTACCGCGCGGCGAAGCATTCCGGCAAGCGGGCATACATTGTCCTCGAGCGCGTAGGCCCTGCGGAGAAACCGTTGATCGATCGCTTTACGGATAATCCCGACTACGAGCCGAACCTCTTCATTAAGTCGGAGGAGGCTCTGGCCATGGCAGGCGGCGACACCGTCCTCGTGATCGTGGACGTCAACCGTCCCAGTTATACCGAGTGTCCCGCTCTGGTCAATGCAGTGAAGAACGTGGTCATTTTGGATCACCACCGGCAGACCGACGAGCGCGTGGAGAACGCAGTGCTTTCCTATATCGAGCCATACGCTTCCTCTGCCTGCGAAATGGTTGCGGAGATCCTGCAGTATTACGCAGAGGATCTGAAGATCAAGCCGCTCGATGCGGACGCCCTGTATTCCGGTATCGTAATGGATACCAGCAACTTCCTGAATAAGACCGGTATCCGCACCTTTGAGGCGGCAGCGTTCCTGCGTCGCAGCGGAGCGGACGTGACGCGCGTGCGTAAGATGTTCCGCGACGACATGCAGGAGTATAAGATCCGCGCGAACACCATTAACCACGCGGAAGTTTTTTGCGATAACTTTACCATCGGCATCTGCGCAGGCCACGGCTGCGATAATCTGAACGTCGTAGCGGCGCAGGCGGCCAATGAATTACTGAATATCCGCGGGATCCAGGCCAGCTTCGTCCTGGCAGATTTCAACGGAAAGATCTACATCAGCGCCCGTTCCATCGATGAAGTGAATGTTCAGATCATCATGGAGAAACTGGGCGGCGGCGGACATATGAGCGTCGCAGGAGCGCAGCTGGCGGGCATCAGCATTGACAGCGCGTACGAGCTGGTGAAAAATACCGTGATCCAGATGCGGGAGAATGGAGAGATTTAAATCATGGAGATCATACTGTTACAGGATGTAAAATCCTTAGGTAAAAAGGGCGAGATCGTTAAGGTAAACGATGGCTATGCCCGCAACTTCCTCCTGCCGAAGAAGGTCGGCATCGAGGCGAACGCGAAGAACCTGACCGACCTTTCGGCACAGAAGTTCCGCGCTGCGAAAGAAGAAGAGGAGCGCGAGGAAGAGGCACGCAAGCAGGCGGCTTCTTTTGAAGGAAAGGTCGTTACCATTCCCGTTAAGTGCGGCGAGGGCGGCCGTGTATTCGGCTCTGTGTCCACAAAGGAGATCGCCCAGGAAGCAAAGAAGCAGCTGGGCTTGGATATCGATAAAAAGAAGATGCAGCTCGACGAGCCCATCCGTATGGTCGGAACCGTTCTGGTTCCCATCAAGCTCCATAAAAACGTGACCGGGCAGCTGACCGTAAAGGTAACGGAAGGCTGAGGAAACACTCGGAAGCAGAGTACGAGAACCATGCAGAAACGGTCTGCATGAATTCGGACGCAAAGGAGCGGTATGGAAGAAGATATCATCAAGCGGGTCATTCCGGCGAATAACGAGGCGGAGCGTGCGGTCATCGGTTCCATGCTGATGAGCCGGGACGCGATCACCACCGCCACCGATAAACTCAAATCTTCGGACTTTTATAATAAACAGTATGGTATCATGTTTGATACCATTGTTGCCATGCACGATTCCGGTGAGATCCCGGACGAGAGCGTGGATATCGTTACTTTGCAGAACCATCTCCGCCAGAAGGATTTCCCGGAGGAGATGCTGTCCCTGGATGCCCTTCGTGACATTTTGTATACGGTCTCGAGCTCGGTCAATATCGGCCAGTATTCCCAGATCGTGTATGAGAAGTCCATGATGCGCCGCCTGATAAAGATCAATGAAGAACTGTCTTCGCTGTGTTACGCAGGCCAGACGTCGCTGGACGACATTTTGTCGCAGACGGAGAAGGATGTCTTCACCTTCCTGCAGACGCGTGACGCGGGTGACGGTAAGCCGATCGACAGCGTCATGATGGAAGTCATAGAGAACATCGAGAAGGCTTCGAAGAGCAATTCCACCGTGACCGGTATTCCGACCGGCTTTCTGGATCTGGATTACAAAACTTCCGGCCTGCAGAATTCGGACCTGATCCTGATCGCAGCCCGTCCTTCCATGGGTAAGACCGCATTCGTCCTGAATGTTGCACAGCATGTATCGGTTCGAAAGCACTATTCCGTCGCTGTGTTCAGTTTGGAAATGTCCTCCGCCCAGCTGGGTAACCGACTGCTGTCCATGGAGTCCGGCGTCGATGCGCAGAAGCTTCGAAACGGTAACCTGACGGACACGGACTGGTACGATATCGTTGAGGCGACGAACCGGATCGCAAAAGCTCCCCTGATCATTGATGATACCCCGGGTATCACGGTCGGCGAGCTTAGGTCAAAATGTCGCAAATACAAGTTGGAGAACAATCTTCAGCTCATCATAATCGACTATCTGCAGCTCATGAGCGGCAGCGGGCGGTCGTCCGACAGCCGTCAGCAGGAGATCTCCGAGATCTCTCGTTCGCTGAAGGCTCTGGCCAGAGAACTGAAGGTGCCTGTTATCGCTCTGTCCCAGCTGTCCCGTGCCTGCGAGTCGCGTAACGACCACCGCCCCATGCTTTCCGACTTGCGTGAGTCCGGCGCCATCGAGCAGGATGCCGATATCGTCATGTTCCTGTACCGGGATGCCTATTATAATAAGGAGGCGGACCCCGGCGTTGCAGAAGTTATCGTGGCTAAGCAGCGTAACGGCCCCATCGGTACAGTCGAGCTGGCATGGCTGGCTGACCGTACGAAGTTTGCGAATCTGGAGAAACGCGAGCAGCCGCAGAACTAGAGCGCGTGCCTGCCTGAAATCATATCCTTTGAATATAAAATCCGCCCGGTTCGGAATTTCCGAACCGGGCGGTTCTTTTGTCTTGCTATTTATCTGTCGTGATCTCGATCTTATTCTTCAGGCTCAATAGCAGATACCGGGCATGCTCCTGCACAGGTACCGCAGTCGATGCAAAGATCGGATTTGATTTCGAATTTGCCGTTGCCTTCGCAGATCGCTGCTACAGGGCAGGCAGCCTCGCAGGTTCCACAGCTGATGCAAGCGTCAGAAATTTTAAATGCCATAAGTAGAAACCTCCTTTGCTATTACTTACATATCCAGTATATAGGATAGTTAAGAAATTGTCAATATATTTCGAATAAAATTCAAAGATATGCGCCTAGTTAGCGTATGCTAACTAAATTGACACTCGAATTTACGCCTGACCGGCATCCTTGAGCTCTTTACGGCGCTTCTTCCATGCCGCAAAGATGATATCACGTGCTTTGATGGCCTCGGCTTTCGAGAGAGGCGGTACACCCTTTAACGGATAATCGATGCCCAGCTGCTCGTATTTTACGACGCCCATGGTGTGGTAGGGCAGTACGTCGAGCGCGCGGATGTTGTTCAGGGTCGCCAGAAATTCGCCGAGTTTTTCCAGATACTCGGGGATGTCCGTGTAGCCCGGAACGACAACATGGCGCAGCCAAACGGGCTTATTGATCTCGCTTAAGTAGGTCGCAAAGTCGAGAATGTTGGTGTTCGGCTGTGAGCAGAGCACCTTATGTTTCTCGTTATCGATATGCTTGATGTCGAGCATGACCAGATCGGTGAGCGCGAGCAGCTTATCGAGTTTCTCCATGAACTCCGGACTTTTGCGGTTGAAGACGATACCGGAGGTGTCAATGCAGGTGTGAATGCCGCGCAGCTTCGCAGTCGTGAAGAACTCCGTCAGGAATTCGATCTGCATCAGCGGTTCGCCGCCGGTCACGGTGATGCCGCCGCCGTTGTAGAACTCTTTGCAGCCGTCGTATTCCTTCATCAGGTCATCGACCGTGACCTCACGTCCTACGCCGATGGTCCAGGTGTCCGGATTGTGGCAGTACAGGCACCGCATGGGGCAGCCCTGCATAAAAACAACGTAACGGATACCGGGGCCGTCCACGGTACCGAAGGTCTCTGTGGAATGGATACGTCCTATCATATTCGTTCCTTTCTGATTGGATCCGCCGCGTGAAACGACGGATATGAAAAAGCAGCCTCCAAGTTCTTGGAGGCTGCTTCCGTTACAAGGAAGGTTTGCTAAGCAAACCCTCGTATGCTCGAAGTTTATTCTGCCTTAATAACCGATGGTTCTTGCGGCAGAACCAAACTTCTCAGGTGATAGGTCATTGCATGACTTATCACAGGCTCTCGTGGAATGTTCTGGAAATAACCTCATCTTGCTGATTCTTGGTCAATTTGATGAAGTTAACAGCGTATCCGGATACACGGATGGTGAGCTGAGGATAGTTCTCAGGATGAGCCTGAGCGTCCAACAGAGTCTCACGATTCAGAACGTTAACATTGAGATGATATCCACCTTTCTCAACGTAGCCGTCGAGTAAGTTGATCAGGTTATCTACCTGCTGAGCATTAGCCTGTGCCATAGTAATTACCTCCTATTCGTTTTCGTCAATATCGAGCCCCTCCATAAGGGTAGGGGTCTGGCAGGCCATCTTCCGGCCTCCCACTACAGAACAACCAAAAAACTTTTCATTTTGAACATTCAGCTCGGTGCCTTCGGAACTCTCCGGAAGGTCGCGCGCGTCGATGTTCATGCGTCCACCGCCGCCTGCCATGAACGAGTCCAGCATAGCGATGATGTCTTCCTCTTGCTTCTTTGTCGGATCAGCCATAAACTTCACCTCCTAAGGCTAGATTATTTTACGCTTTCAAGATCGATATCCAGGTCGCCCATGAATACAGCATCTTCCTTACCAAGTGCGTTCGGGATGATGGAGAAGGTATTGGAGATACCATCCTGAGCATCACGGAACGGCAGCTTAGCTACAGAAGCGAGGGATGCAGCAGCACCCTTCTTATCACGGCCGTGCATCGGGTTAGCACCAGGTGCGAAAGGCTGGCCCTTCTTTCTTCCGTCAGGTGTGTTACCTGTGTTCTTACCATAAGATACGTTCGAAGTAATGGTAAGGATGGAAGTGGTCGGAACACCGTTTCTGTAAACCGGATTGCTGCGAACATAGTTCATGAATCTGGTAACGATCTCACAAGCGATGGAGTCAACGCGATCATCGTTGTTACCGTACTTCGGGAACTCGCCCTCGGTCTCGAAATCAACGATCAGACCGTCTTCGTCACGGATCGCCTTAACCTTCGCGTACTTGATAGCGGACAGGGAGTCAGCAACTACAGACAGACCTGCGATACCGGTTGCGAAGTATCTCTTAACTTCCTTATCATGGAGAGCCATCTGAAGTCTCTCGTAGCAGTACTTGTCGTGCATGTAGTGGATAACGTTCAGAGTATTAACATACAGAGATGCCTGCCACTTCATCATGTCATCGTAAACTGCCATAACCTCATCGTAATCGAGGTACTCGGAAGTGATGGGACGGTACTTAGGACCTACCTGAACCTTGGTGATCTCATCGATACCACCGTTCATAGCGTACAGGAGGCACTTAGCCAGGTTAGCACGTGCGCCGAAGAACTGCATTTCCTTACCAACGACCATGGAAGATACGCAGCAAGCGATCGCATAGTCATCACCGTGAATAGGACGCATAGCGTCATCGTTCTCGTACTGGATGGAAGAGGTCTTGATGGACATCTTAGCGCAGTACTTCTTCCAGTTCTCGGGAAGTCTCGGAGACCACAGAACGGTCATGTTCGGCTCCGGAGCGGTTCCGAGGTTATCAAGGGTATTCAGGAAACGGAAGGACATCTTGGAAACCAGCGGACGTCCGTCAACGCCCATACCACCGAGAGACTCGGTAACCCATACCGGGTCACC
>ONPC01000230.1 GCA_900319565.1 uncultured Eubacteriales bacterium
CATGCTTTCCGATATAATTAAACACAAACGCCAAAAGGCCTGCTGCAAAAGCCAGATATCCCGGAAGTCCCATCATGATCAATGGAATCCAGCGTGCATCAAACGCATAATGGCTCCCATGAAAAGGCAGAAAGGTGACGAGTAGCAGAAGCACCGAAGAGAAAAAAGCAAAACCCATTCCGGACTTAACGGTCGAATTACTTTTCACTTTATTCTCTTCCGGGTCATCATAGTCTTTTCTGAAAAAGATAGATTCCATAACTTACACTCCTTTCATAAAAATGTAATGCTCTCTTTGTATTGTCTGCCCCGGATGGGGGCATTACGCCTAATATACTATTTTAATCATACTCTCTCCCCGCCTTTTTGTCAATTTCCTTTCGCAAGAAATGTACCGATTCTCCGCTTAAAACGGTCTGCGGCATCCGCGGAAACGCTTGACGAACCCAAAGCCCGCTTGTATAATGAAAGGTGCATTCATTTTCGGATGCAAAACCACGATTTAAAGGATGGTCAATACTATGAAAGCAATCATGCAGGGCAGAACCCATACATGCAACGAGCTTCGCATCGAAAACGTCGGCGAAGAGGTACGGATCACCGGATGGTTCGACAACCTTCGTAAGGTCAGCAAGAACCTCGGTTTCCTGATCCTCCGCGATTTCTACGGAGTAACACAGGTCGTGATCGAGACCGAAGAGATGATGAACATCATTGACCCGGTCAATGTCGAGTCGACGCTCGCCATAACCGGCGTCGTTCGCGAACGTTCCAATAAGAACCCGGCGATACCCACGGGCGACATCGAAGTCGTTCCCACCGCGATCGAAGTTCTGGGAAAATGTATCTACAACGAACTTCCGTTCCAGATCAACTACTCCCGGGACGCGGATGAAAACACCCGTCTCAAATACCGTTATCTGGATCTCCGCAACCCCGCGGTGAAATCCAAGATCGTGCTCCGCAGCAAGGTCGTAGCCGAATTGCGTGCCGGCATGATGACTCATGATTTCATGGAGATCACCACCCCCATCCTGACCTGTTCTTCGCCGGAAGGCGCGCGCGACTACCTGGTACCCGCCCGCAACCATCCCGGCAAATTCTATGCGCTTCCGCAGGCACCGCAGCAGTTCAAGCAGCTGCTCATGACCTCCGGCTTCGACCGCTATTTCCAGATCGCACCCTGCTTCCGTGATGAGGACGCGCGTGCGGACCGTTCTCCGGGTGAGTTCTACCAGCTGGATATGGAGATGGCATTTGCCGGACAGGAAGATGTATTCGCCATCATGGAGGACGTGCTCCCGCCCGTCTTCGCTAAATACGGAACCTACTCCACCGCGTCTGCCGCTCCGTTTAAGCGCATCCCCTATCTGGAAGCTATGGATCGCTACGGCAGCGACAAACCGGACCTGCGCATTGACCTCGAAGTGACCGACGCAACACAGGTCATGGACGGCTGCGGTTTCGGACCGTTCGAAGGTCAGACCGTAAAGGCCGTTGTGGTTTCCGGTTTCGATAAGACACGTAAGCAGATCGACGCGCTGTGCGCGGACGTAGAAGTTCAGACTGCCCAGAAGGCGTTCTGGTTCCGTCTGGATGAAAACGGTGAATTCGTCGGTGGTATCTCGAAGTTCCTGCAGGAACGCAAGGCTGCCGTGATCGAGGCCCTGAGCTTAAAGCCCGGCGACTTCGTGGGTCTGACCGCGGGTAAGAAGCTCACCGCCCAGAAGACGGCCGGCGTGCTTCGTAAGCTGCTCGGCGCCCTGTGCCCCAACCATATGAAGCAAAACTGCTACGAATTCTGCTGGATCGTTGACTTCCCGATGTATGAGATCGGTGAGGAGTCCGGCGAGCTGGAATTCTGCCACAATCCTTTCTCCATGCCGCAGGGTGGCATGAAGGCGCTCTGCGAACAGGAGCCGCTCTCCATCCTCGCATACCAGTACGATCTGGTCTGCAACGGCGTAGAGCTTTCCTCCGGTGCCGTACGTAACCACGATCCCGAGATCATGATCAAGGCGTTCGAACTGGTCGGCCTCGGTGAGGAGGATGTAAAAGCGAAATTCCCCGCGATGTACAACGCATTCTGTTACGGCGCACCGCCGCACGCAGGCATTGCCCCCGGCGTGGACCGTATGGTCATGCTCATGGCCGGCGAGGACAGCATCCGCGAAATCATTCCGTTCCCGATGAATAAGACCGCGCAGGATCTGATGATGGGCGCGCCCGCTGCCGTAGAACAAAAGCAGTTGGATGAAGTTCACATCCGGATCGTAATGCCTGAAGAAAAATAAAGTAAGCGAAAGCCCCGTAAAAACATACCGATGTTTTTACGGGGCCTTTGTTTTGCATATATTATTTGTTTGCTGTGCCCTTCTTACCGAATAAGAAGCACTCATACATCTGCTCGTCCTTTTCATATACGATTTTGATGACCTGGTATCGCTCCTGGGACAGAGCGTCCGAATCACTGCTTAAATGTGCCGGATCCGAGCCTGTTTTAATCTTCATGTTTTCGGTCGCCGCACCGCTGTATTGCAAATACTTTGGAGCAGGAAAAATCACTTCACCCGAAGGCTTCATAGCGCATCCGCCATATACCGTGATCGTAGCAGGCAGAGTTCCTTCAAACGCGTAATCCAACTCGGTGTCGGGAAAGCCCGGCAATACCCGGTTCTCTGCCTTCGCTTTACCCAGTTCGGAAAATGCCCGGTTATAGTTCATTCCGTCATCCTCAGATACTTTATTAACCGGAATCCTATACTCAACCCCTTCAAATGTGATGACTTTAACCTCATCCGTGATCACCACTTTCATCACCACATCAGCCGATACCCCCTGAGGAATATCGATCTCTGTCGGGCTGATTTCCAGCGCAGTCATAGACACAGTCTCACTCACCGGCTTATTGCCTGCGTTTGGATTACTGCATCCGGAGATCATCATTGCTGCGAAGCCGATAATCAATGGTTTCAACCGCTTATTCATTTTCATTACTTCATTTATCATACTCGTATCGCCTCCCTAAGTATAGTATACAATATCACAACCTTGCGGCTGACTCATAGGCGGAGCTGGGTTCAATCCATAGGTGCTGTACATTGCACTATTCAATCCTGCTTTAGCCTCATCGGAAAAATCACTAAATGTGAAATAACCAACTGTCCCATCAGTACAGTGCCACTGTTCAGTCACAACTCGAATGAATCCAGTCAAAAAACATTCCTTAATTATACATATACATTTTTTTCGTAGTATGTCAAGACATTAATATACATTTTTTAAAAAATTAAGAATATACTACCTACAAAAAAGCAGGCTGTCGGATCCATGATCGACAGCCTGTTTCTGATTCGGTCGTTTTTTTTATTCGCGATAATCCGTTACACGTTTGGTCTTCTTCTCGCTTCTGGGAAGCGTTCCTATGGGTACGACGGACACACGCGGTGTTACACCTACGTAAGCCTTGAATACTCCGGCGATCTTCTTTCCCATCTCCTCGAAGCTGTATTTGCCTTCGCCTTCGACGGTGAGCAGGAAGACATCTCGGTTTTTGTCATCCTCATGTGCCAGCGTTACGCGATACTCACTGGTCGCGCCTTCGACCTTTGCCAGCATTTCCTCCACCTGGGACGGGAACATGTTGACACCGTGGATCTTAAACATATCGTCGCTACGGCCCTTGATGACATCCAGTCGGGGATGTTTGCAGCCGCAAGGATACTCGCCGGGAACGATGCGGGACATATCGTGGGTGCGGAAACGCAGCAGCGGCGCGCCCTCCTTCACCAGCGTGGTGATAACGATCTCGCCCTCTTCGCCGTCCGGCACATTCTCGCCGGTCACCGGGTCAATGATCTCGATGTAGAGATAGTCGTCCCAGTAGTGCATGGGACGCTGTCCCGGACAGTTGATGCCGATACCGGGTCCGTAGATCTCGGTCAGGCCGTAGATATCGTACAGGTCGATGCCCAGGCCCTCGTGGATGGTCTGGCGCATCTTATCGCTCCAGCGTTCGGAGCCGATCACGCCCTTCTTCAGGTGGATCTGATCACGGATGCCGCGCTTATTGATCTCCTCGGACAGCAACAGCGCATAAGAGGAAGTCGCCGTGAGCACGGTGGTTTTTAAGTCGATCATCATCTGGATCTGCTTTTCCGTGTTTCCCGGCCCCATCGGTACCGCCATGGCGCCGAGGCGCTCGCAGCCCGCCTGAAAGCCGATGCCCGCGGTCCACAGACCGTAACCCGGGGTAATGTGGATGCGGTCCTTATTCGTGATGCCCGCCATGCGATAGCATCGCTCGAACATGATGGCCCAGTCCTCTACGTCCTTTGCGGTGTAGGGGATAATGACCGGTTTTCCCGTGGTTCCGGACGATGAATGGATGCGCACCACTTCCTCATCGGGTACCGCCTGAATCCCGAGCGGATAGGCGTTGCGCAGATCCTCTTTACTGGAAAACGGGATCTTGTAGAAATCCTCTTCAGACCGGACCTGCGTCAGTCCGATCTCCCGGTATTTCTTGCCGTAGTAACTGTCTCCTGCCGTCAGGCGCTTCACCTGCTTATCGATCAGCGCCAGCTGTTCACTGTTTGGTCTCATGCTCTGCTTAGCTCCTTTGCGTAGATTTCCCCTTCCTTCGCTCCCTCCAGAAAGGCTTTCTTATTTGTCTCCACAAACGCCGGCTTCACGGAAGCCTCGATGGTGGAAAGCATGGTCTCCCGGTCGAATTTCACCCATCCGGCTCCGACCGCAAAACCCAAAACTGCCACATTGAAGAATTTCACGCTGCCGAGCGGCGCGCACAGTGTGTTCGCGTCCACGACTGCAAGCGGTTTCCCGGTCGACCGCAGGTATTCGATCATCTTTTGCGGCTCATAACCGGAAGGCCGGAGCGCTTCGGTCACCGGCATCATGGCCACACTGTTTACGATCAACGCTCCCTCCGGCTTCAGGTACGGCAGGTTCCGTACCGCCTCACCGGGCTCAAACGCGATGATCAGGTCCGCCGCCCCCTTCGGGATCAGCGGTGAGTAGACGTCAGTGCCGATACGCACGTGGCTGGTCACCGGACCGCCGCGCTGCGCCATGCCGATGGTCTCGGCGGAATGCACCGTCTCTCCAAAGGCCTGCGCCGCTGCCGCCAGCAGTTTGGAAGCCAGGACCGTGCCCTGTCCGCCCACGCCGCAAAGCAAGATATTATACGACATATCAGCGCACCTCCCTTTTCGTAGTCAAAATGGCATGCACCGGACACACCGACGCGCACAGACCGCAGCCGGTGCACAGACCCGGATCGATCACTGCACGGCCTGCCTGAAACGTCAGCGCCGGGCATCCGATCTCGCGGATGCATTTGCCGCAGCCGATGCAGGCTTCGTTTACCCGTGCCTGCGCCGTCGGCTTATTCAGGGCAATGCACGGCGACTTGAAGATGACCGCCTTCACGCCCTTCATCCCTGCGCACTGCTTAACGGCCGCAACAGCGGCTTCCTGATCCAGCGGATCCACCGTAAGCACGGTCTGCAGACCCATGCCTCGCAACACATTTTCAATGGAAATGGCGGCCACGACGTCGCCCATCATGGTGATGCCGGTGCCCGGATGGGGCTGGTGTCCCGTCATGGCGGTCGTCGAATTATCTAAGATGCAGACGATCAGGTCTGCCTGATTGTAGATGGCGTTTGCCACACCGGTCATGCCGGAAGCAAAGAACGTGGAGTCGCCGACGAACGCGAAATTCACGGTCTCGGAATCCGTCCAGTGCAGGCCCTGCGCCATGGTGATGCCGGCGCCCATGCACAGGCAGGTGTCCACCATGTCCAGCGGCTGCGCATTGCCCAAGGTGTAGCAGCCGATGTCGCCGGAGAAATTCGCCTTACGGCCCTTCATGGCGCGCTTAACGGCGTAGAAGGAAGCCCGGTGCGGACAGCCGGCGCAGAGCACGGGCGGGCGGGCCGGAGCCTGAGGCAGCGTCGCAGCATCGGCCTGCGGCACCGTATCGCCTAAGAAACGGGCGATCTCGCCCGCTACCTGCTCGGCGGTGTTTTCGCCGGCCAGCGGCGAGTTTCCGGTGTGTTTTCCGTATATGTTCCAGTTCTTATGGTGCTTACCGCACAGCATAAGAAGCTCGTCTTCCAGATAGGGGTACAGCTCTTCGACCACGAGGATGTCGTCTGCGCCCTCCAGTGCATCGAGCAGGAAGCGCTCGGGCAGGGGGTGCGGCGTCGCGACGCGGATCAGGCGAACGTCGTCCCGGTCCTGGATGTATTCCTTCGCGTAGGCATAGCTCACGCCGCCGGCCACGACGGCCTTGCGGCTGTCCTTGCGGCCCTGGGAAGAATTGCCCCAATAGGTCGAAAAATCCTCGCCGATCTGCGGGTTTCGCTTCTCGATCATCTCGTGGTTCATCCGGGACAGTCGGGGAAATATCACAAAGCGCCCGGAGTCCTTAACGAACCCGGGAACCTCTTTCGGTCTTGCATTTTCATCATACGTAATGCCCGCATAGGCGTGGTCCACGCGGGTCGTGGGCCGAAACAGCACCGGCGTATGGTACTTCTCGGAGTAGGCAAATGCGTCCTGAATCATGGTGTAGGCCTCCTCCACGCCGGACGGGTCGAACACGGGAATGCGGCAATATTTCGCGAACAGGCGTGTGTCCTGCTCCGTCTGCGAGGAGATCGGGCCCGGATCGTCGGCGGAAACCACGACCACGCCGCCTTCGACGCCCACGTACGCCAGGGACATCAGGGCATCCGACGCCACGTTCAGCCCCATCATCTTCATGGTGACCAGGGCGCGGGCGCCTGCATAGGACGCGCCGGCCGCCAGCTCCATGGCAGCCTTTTCGTTGATGGACCACTCCACGTGGATCGCACCCTCACGGTTATGCTTCGCTATGGTCTCGATGATCTCCGAAGACGGTGTCCCCGGATATCCGCAGGCAACATTGACCCCCGCCGCAATGGCGCCCAGGGCAATGGCCTGATTTCCCATAACATATTCTTTCTTCATCTGCTCTCCTTCTCGCAGGTGGGCCGCGGCCACGCCCTGCGGGTCTACTCGGTTTCGGCCGACTCATTTATCTAAGCGCCGTCATGTCTGCGGCGTTTTGTCGATCCACAAATACTATATCACAGATTCCACGATAAAAAAAGCCTTACATCCGGCCGGTCCGCTCTTTTTTCCCGCCTTCAGTCGTCAAACAGTCCGAGCTGCCGGTAGGGCTCCGGAAACTCGCTCATATATGCAAAGCATGCCTCCGGCGAGCACAGGATATCATGGTCCGTACAGATCTTTTTGAAGGTCTTCGTCAGCTCCCTCGCGTTCGGACTCGGAAGCTCATACGCGTAGCCATAGGTTTTGATATAGCGTTCTTTCATCCCGGGAAAATGCTTATCGAGCGCCGCATAGTAGTACTCGCGGTCGCCCTCCCGCAGCGTCAGTCCCATGCCGAAATCGATGACGCCCTTCACGCCGACGCGCACGCATTCGTTCAGAATCGCCGTGATGTTTTCCACCGTGTCGTTGATAAACGGCAGGATCGGCGTCAGCCAGACCACGGTCGGGATGCCCCGCTCCTGCATCTGCCTAAGCACCTCGATGCGGCGCTTCGTGTTGCAGACGTTCGGTTCCACGATCCGGCACAGATCGTCATCGTACGTGGTCAGTGTCATCTGCACCACGCATTTCGCAGTGCGGTTGATCGCATCCAGCAGGTCGATGTCCTGCAGGATACGGTCGGATTTGGTCTGGATCGCCACCCCGAACTCATACTTTTTAATGACTTCCAGACACCGACGTGTCAGCCTCAAGTTTTCCTCACAGTGCATGTACGGGTCCGACATCGCTCCCGTACCGATCATACATTTCTTTCGTTTGGTTCGCAGCGCCTGCTCCAGCAGCTCCGGCGCGTTCTGCTTCACCTCGATATCCTCGAACGGGTGCGTGAACTGATAGCACCGGCTCCGGCTGTCGCAGTAGATGCAGCCGTGGCTGCACCCGCGGTAGATATTCATTCCGAAGCGCCCACCGCTTCCGGTCAGGATCCCTTTCGCATCGACAAAATGCATGTCCTATTCTCCTCTTTTATCGTTTCTAAACCTGTTTGCGCATATTTACCCTCGCAGACGTTCCGCCCGGTCCTCTACATTCTTTTGGGACTCCTCATCGGAGCCACAGCAGCTGATCAACTGTGTCAGTTCCTTCTGCTTCTTCTTGCTGAAGCTTCCGAGCACGATCCGGTAAGCGCTGTCCAGCAGGTCCTTCAGGATGTCGTCCGGCACTGCGCCGTCGGCCTTCACCGAATTCCAGTGTGTCTTATTCATATAGTATCCGGGGATAATGTCCTCGTACTGTTTCCGCCAGAAATCGCCCTCCAGCGGCTCCAGTTTCAGCGTGATATAGTACGGTTTATCATCGTCATCCAGGCAGATGGCGGCAAACATTTTCCCGCCGATCTGGTAACGGATCCAGTTCCACTCCGGCTGCAGATCCTTCGTCACCCCGGGTTTGGCTAATAGATATTCATCGATCCAATTATATTTCATAGGTTCACCCTCTCCTCATACGGCTCCTGTCGATCCGGCCATAGGAGCCGTCGTTTCAACCGTTTCGCAGTCGTTGAATTTAGCAAATTGTAAAAGTGTCCGCATAAGCGCCGTTTGCAGTGCTTTGGTCTGCCGGACGCCCGGCTCCCACCACAGTCCTTTCACCTGCAGAACGCCTTCCCTGCGGTCCGGAACCGCCTCGATCCTGCCCACAAACCGATCCCCGTATATCACGGGCAATGTATAATACCCGTACCTGCGTTTGACCGCCGGCGTGTAGATCTCCCACGAATAGCGAAAGCCCCACAGGCTCAGGATCAGCGCCTTATCCCACAGAAGCGGATCCAGAGGCGCCACAAAGGACAGCCGCGGCTTTAAATCCGCCTGCCCGCCCAGGACCGCCTGCATCAGTGCTTCATCTTCCGCCCGATAGTAAAAAGGGACTTTTTCCCCCTCCACCATAACGGCGCCGACCTTTTGTTCCTCCAGGAGCTGCGCCAGTATCTGCTTCCGCTGCTCCGCTTTGAGATCGATCCCCAGAAAGGCGGTACTGTTTTTATCCCACAGAAGGCCCACGGCGCCGATCCGGCGCAGAACACGCCAGGCCGTGAGCTCCTGCTCAGTTTGACAGGGATTGGGCGCCGTCAGGGCCGCGTGCGGCAGGTGTTTTTCCGCCAGGTCGTAGTACTTGCGGCTGCCGTTTTTATGGTGAATGATCAGCACGCCGTCCGTGTACAGCTGCTCCAGGACCGACCGCGCCGCCGGCGAATCCTTCTGCCAGTTTCCGCTCCAGTGCATGGAGGAATGCCAGAAGATCCGCCCCTCGATGGGCAGCGTATCGCTGCAGACCGGACCGTTTTGGGCAATGTATTCGACGGCCGTGTCCTTTAACTCCTGCAGGCCCGCAAAGCTGTCCGAATGCCGGCGGCTGCGTTCCCGGTAAGGCTCGAAATACGGCCAGTCCTCCGCCGGCCAGATGGAGAGCTCTTTATCCGCATAGTCCACCAGTTTCCGGTCCTCGTACAGCAGTTCCCGAAGCATGGACTTGCGAAAACCCTTCACCCGGGACTGCAGGGTCAGCTCCGCGTTTTTCCCGCAGACATCGACCGGATCGAACTGGATGCAGCCCGCCTGGCGGACGTATTCGTAAGCCCCGTCCTTCCCGGAAAACCGATAGGAACCGATCAGGCCCTGTTTCGCCAGGATGAACTGCCCGGCCTGCCGCTTCGTAATGGTACGCATGGATCAACCGCCGTTTCCGCAGTAGGCCACGGCATCTGCCTGGAACTGCAGCCCGTCGGGTCCGCCGGCATGGGCGAAATTCGTCTCGATCGACTTTCTGGCCGGGTAGTGGCCATGGAAACGCTCCTTGATCACCTTTTCCATCACGGGGATATTATAGACATCGCGGAACAGGCAGTCCATCTGGACCACGTTTTCCAAGGTCAGGCCCACCATGGCCAGCCGCTCCTCCATGTGATCGAACGCGCCGTTGATCTGCGCCTCGACCGACTGCCCGATGTTGCCGACACAGTAGCTCAAAAAGCAGAAATCGCCCGCTTTGACGATGCCGGCATGGGCCCATACTTCATTTACATCATATCTCTGAATCTCACTCACTTTGATTTCCTCCATATAGTTTCGCCATAGCCATCGCTACGGCTTTCAGTTTCTCTCGTACCTGAGGCGGCTCCAGGACCTCTGCCTTGTCTCCGAAGGTCAGCATCCACGAGACCAGGTTCTCCAGGTCCGCATAATCCTGCGTCAGAAGCAAGCGCCCGTCCTCGGTCACCTCATAGCAGTCCGGTCCGAACTCCTCCACCAGACGCCACTTCATGTCCGGCGCAAACAGCGCCTTCAGCCGGATCTCACGCGGGGTCATAAGCTGCGGCGACATGTCCGGCAGCGGGGCATTGCGCGCGGTAAATGTCTCCCCCGTCGCCATGACGCGGTCCATCCGGTTCAGTTTGAACAGGCGGTAGTCGCCGCGCATCCGGCACCACCCGTACACGTACCAGTTGTTCCATTTGAAGACGATGTAATACGGCTCGATGGTCCGCTCGCTCTCGCCGGAAGGGGCGAAATAGCGAAACGACAGCAGGTTCCGGTTCTCGATCGCTTCCTGAATGGTCGCGATCTTCGGGGCCAATGTCGTCTTATACCACGACGCCAGGTCGATCAGGATGGATTCCTTTCCGCTGATCAGTTCGGACGAACCCGCCCGGATCTTCTCCATCAACCGGCTGTAGTAACTGCTTCCGCTCACGCTGTCCAGACTTCGCAGGCCTGCGAGTATCATTTGCATATCTCTGGACGTGAGCAGGGTCCTGTCCATGCGGTAGCCGTCCATGATGCGGATCCCGCCGCCGACGCCCTGCGTGGTCTGGATGGGGATCCCCGCCAGGCAGAGGTCCTCGATATCGCGGTTAATGGTCCGCTTCGAGACCTCAAACCGCTCCGCCAGCTCCGGCGCCGTTGTTTTTTCTTTCTGTAAGAGCACCGACAAAATGCCGATCAACCGGTCGATCTTCATGCTTCCCCCTTATCCTGAACCTGCACCTCAGACCTTACACGATCATTCTAACAGGTTAAACACGACACATGTATGTCATGTTTATTATACCAGGAGAAAAAACTTTTCGCAACCCGGGATAAAATAAGTGCCTTGGATTTTTCTCAAGTACGCATTGTTTGATTTTCCCCGGATGCGCCGCTATAATGAAGTCAGAAAACGAACCTGCAGAGTCTTTTCGCGTAACCTCATTGACCGATATTACAGTCTACGGACAGGGAGAAAAACTATGGATAATCATTTAGGAGCAAACATACGGTATTTTCGAAAGAATAAAGGTTTTACACAGGAAGAGCTGGCAGGGATCCTCGGCGTCACGCCGCAGGCGGTCAGCCGCTGGGAGTCGGAGGCCGGCCTGCCCGACATCTCGATGATCCTGCCGCAAACGCTTCGGAAGATTCGCTTCAGCAAGATGAGCGCCTACAAGCGGGCCGGCGACGACGCGAAGGCGAAAGAAGTCTGCGACGCCTTCCTGAAGGAAGCCCGCGAGCGGAAACTGTTCACCGACGAGGAGTACAAATCCATCGAAAAAGAGTTCACCGAAGGGATCTACATCCTGGGCTGAGAACATAAAAAAGGGCCCGTGAAAAAACGAGTGATCGTTTTTCACGGGCCCTTTTGTTTTAGCGCCTTCCGAGTTCTCCTCGCTGCGCGCACCCGACGGATATATATCCGCCCGGTTTTAACTGTGTTTCAGTTCATGGATGCGATCCTGCTTACACAGTTCTATTTCACTGTAAATGCGACCGATCTCTGCGCCGATGTAGGCGTCGATCCGGTTCCTGCCTTAAAGATCAGGTTGCGGTTGCCGGCCGTCTGAATCGCCTGACTTACGGTCCACGTTCTTACGTTTCCGCTGACCGTGCTGTTCGTGGACGATACCGTCCAGGTCTTTACGAGTGTTTTGCCGTCTTCGGCATACAGGCTCAGGCTGGTTGCATCTGCCGTGGTCTTTACCGTAAAGGTCTGCGTCGCGCCTTTATTGATCGTCGCATATTTCGCCGACGCGCTGATCACGCCGGTATTCTCCACCTTAAAGGCTACGGTCAATGCATTCGTCGCAGGCGTCGTGTTAGTCGTGCCGCCCTTGAAGACGAGTTTCCGGTCTCCCGCGGTGTTGATCGCCAGGCTCACGGTCCATTTGCGGATCTTATCGGCACCTGCGGTGCTGTTGCCGGAGGCCGCCCAGGTCTTCACGAGGTTTCCGCCTTCCGCATAGAGCATCAGGTTCTCAACATCTGCCGTGGTCACTACCTCAAACTCCTGAACCGAAGTTTTGGCGATCGAAGCGATCTTCGCCTTCGCGCTGAGGATCTTCTTCTCTGCCACGGTAAATTTGGCTGTACCGATTACACCGCCGGGCATCGTCGTCTTGCCTGCCTTTATGATCAGTTCCCGGTTGCCCGCCGTATTGATGGCCAGGCTGACCGTCCATGTGCGCACGTTGTTCTTCACGCTGCTGTTCGACGCGCTCGCCTCCCAGGTCTTCACTAGGTTTCCTCCCTCGGCGTAAAGCATCAGATACTTTGCGTCTGCCGTCGTTTGAACGGTAAATGTCTGTGTTCCGCCCTTACCGATGGTCGCGTTCTTTACCGAAACGCCGGTCACGCGGATGTCATCCACGGTAAATGCGACCGCTCTCTGGGCCGATGTCGGCGTAGCCGAGCTGCCCGCCTTAAAGATCAGGTTGCGGTTGCCGGGCGTCTGGATCGTCTGGCTCACAGTCCACGTTCTCACATTTCCGTTTACCTTGCTGTTCGAAGAGGAAGCCGTCCATGTTTTTACCAGGGTCTTGCCATCTTCGGCATACAGGTTCAGATAGGTTGCGTCCGACGTCGTTTTTACCGTAAACTCCTGCGCTGCCGCCCTGGGGATCGACGAATACTTCGCGGACGCGCTGATCACGCCCGTGTTTTCGACCTTGAAGGCCACGGTCACCGAGTTGGTCACTGGCGTCGTGTTGGTCGTTCCGCCCTTGAAGACCAGCTTGCGATTGCCGGCGGTGTTGATATTCAGGCTCACCGTCCACTTGCGGTTTCCGCCGGTCTCTGTGCTGTTGCCGGACGCCGCCCATGTCTTCACGAGGTTTCCATCCTCCGCGTACAGCATCAGGTTCTTCACATTTGCCGTCGTTACGACCTCAAACGTCTGGATCGAGGTCTTGGTGATGGACCCGAGTCCCGCTTTTGCGCTGACGATCTTCTTCTCACCGTCGCTCGAAGAACTCGGCTTGTAGTAAACAAACAGCTGCTGCGGGATCGCCGGTTTGCGTGTCGCGTTCGGATTTGTCGCTGTAAATGTTCCGATCACGTCATCGGAGCTGTTATACCAGTTGTCGGGATGGTTCTGCGGATATTTGCAGTCATCCATCGTCTTTCCGTGGATCGCCGAAAAATACGAGATCCCGGCCGCCTTCATATCATTGATCAGTTTCTGGTTCGCCGACGCATAGGTTGACGGCGTGGAAAATTCATACACATTCAACGTGGATTTGATCATTCTCCAGCTGAATTCCAAACGGGTAATGCGATCCTGCACCGCCTTCGGCTGACTCGCTTTGATCGTATTGATCTGCTCCCAGAGGCCCTGGCAACGACCGATCTCGGTGTCCGGCATACGGTAGGTAAGATCACCGGCAGTCCAGTCTCTCACGCCTGCATAGGTCGAGTAGAGCGGTCGGTCATACATGTTGACATCGTCTTTATGGCCAGCGATCTGATGATGATTTTCCGCCTGGTCTTCAATGTGCTTCATATATTCGCGCACATAGACGCCGGCATCCCCATACAGTGCGTCGGTAATGAACGCCAGTTCCTGTTCGTAGTCTCTGGTAGGATCCTGGAGCAGCCGTCCTTCGATATAGTTGCGGATGTCTCCGAATTCCGAGTCGGACTCCAGGTGTCTGGAATTACTCTGCAGGTATATACCTTCCACGCCCAGTTCGTGGTACAACTTGAGGTCGTGTTGCATTACATCGACATTTGCGTAAGGTCCGGCCGTGGTCAGGAAGTTGGAATTGTAGTCCCAGATCCACACGTGTTTGCAGATCTTCGTCCAGTTTACCAGTTCCTGATAATAACTCTTATTCGTTACATGGTTTTCTTCGTCCAGATAGTCACCGTAACATCTGCGGATCGGTGCAAAACGAACGATCACGTGGTCATCACATTTGAATGTGGTGGGTGCCTCATCCGTCCACTCGTACGCGAGAATATCGATATACAGGTTCGGATATGCCCCGTTCTTATGCAGATCTTTCGAAAGCTGGTTCGCCAGCTGAATGTATTCGATGGCTTCGTGCATTCCGCTGCTGTCGCCGTTCGCGATACGGTTTTTCATGCACAGCGAGCACATGCACAGGTCGCGTCCGTCGTTTTTGGATACAGAGATGATCTGCATCGGCGCGTTGGGATCGTAACTCTTCGCGATGATATCCCTGCAGTGCTGCAGAATGATCGCATAGGCCTCCGGATCATGCAAAAGCATATACGGGCACAACTGGTCTTCGGTCCGCTGCCGCTGGTCATCCGGCTTTCGCAGTTCGGTTTTGTCCCACCAGATATGAGCCGCGTACCATTCCGGATGGCTGGAAAAAAAGGTCGCCGCCGGAAGGAATTCCGCCAGAAGCGTATGTGCCTGACCGGCCGCCAGACCTTTTACGGTCTTCGGCGAATCGTATTGAGCGGATGCGTAGCCCGTGAGATACCAGGTTTCCCGTCCCGCTTCCGTTTTCGGCAGGCAGTAGGTGTCGGCATAGAAACCGTTCAGGCCGAAAGCCAACGAGAACAGACGGCCCGTGCGGGGATATTCATAACCGCTCGGCTTACTCTTTTCGTAGTACGGATCCGTGAGGTCGCGTGCCGGATTGAGGCTGGAGAAGCAGATATCCATGTCCGTAAACAGGAACGGCCGCTCGTAGTCGATGCTGATCCCCGAAGTCTCGTACTTAAAGTGTTTCTGATTGGTCACATACAAGTCGTTCCACGACAGATAGTAATAGCCGCCGAACGCCTCAAGGAAACGCATCGCGCCATGCATCAGGCCCAGTTTACCCACGCCCGTGATGGAGATGCCGTTCGTGTAAGATTTGATCGAATAACTGTCATTGGACGAATACTTCGCCGTTCCATGCGGACGTTTCGTGTTACCGATGGAGATCTCAAAACCGCGGGAGCCCTGGCTCACGGAGTCATTGATCACCTCCGGTTTATAGCCGTCCTCTGCCTCGATATATTTGAGCAAAAGTCCTGCGGAGAATACCTCCTCAGCACTCGGATTTGCCGGCAGGACAATAACAGCCTTCGGCATGTCTTTTGTATACTTGCTGTTCATGTAGGTCGACGTAGCCGTCGTGGATACAACGGCGGTGCCGGAACCACTGCCGGAGCCGGAACCGCTGCCGGAGCCCGAACCGCTACCGGAACCCGATCCGCTGCCGGAACCCGATCCGCTGCCCGCGGTCACCACTTTTGTTGATTTTGCATCATAATCAAAGACTGTATTTCTGAACAGATACTCGCCGTGATAAGTGTTATCCACTTTAACAACAGCCACATGATCGAATGTGGTATTTTTGAGTACGGGATTTTTGATCACCGTCAGGTTCTTCAAGGTGACTTTTTCTGTCGGAAGCAGAGGATATCTATATCCCCACTGCCCCGGGTTCGTCGGGCTCTTCCGGTTCATGAGGTACGTATCATTGACCAACTCGTGGACCGGCGATAACAGATTCGTGTATATGGCCAGGCCGCCGGTAAACAGAGCCGTACTCGTAACGTCTCTCGCATCGAGCGTAAATCCGTCGATCGTGATATTCGTCGGCAACTGGCTGTAATACAGGTACGGTGAGCCATCCGGATATTTTTCACCCTTGTCGATCTTATCAAATCCATACTGATATGTCGGGTCATACTTCGCATTGATCAGTCTCGGGGAATATTCGGTTCCCAAGTACCATGTACAGTTCTTGATATCGATATCTCCATACCATGCACTGCCATAGTCATTTCTGAGTGTGAGGAAATTCTTCGAGTATGCAGTGACATTTTCGATGGTCATCTTACCGAAGCCGACGGCCATGATGCCCAGCCAGCCCATCGTCGAATTCTTTACGGTCAGATCATAGGTTCCCATATGTGCATCGATACGGTTGAGCGAGCAGCCGTCCACTTCGATGCTCTTACAGTAATTCGTGCCTGAGGTGCCCCATCTGAGGTCGTCCATGATGCCGTCCTTATCGTAAACAGGATCGACCTTCGCGCCCAGGCCCAACTGGCCCTTCACGTAATCCGGGGTGTAAATGATGGATTTCGCGCATTTACAACCCTCCAGCGTGATGCCTACACAGTACTCCGCATAGAAATCATAGGGTGCGGTCGATTTTTCATTGCTCCACTTACCTGTGGACGGCTTATAGGTTCCGAACACGCGATGGTGATTTGAAAAAACACAGTTTCTGAGCGTTATATTTGAGCAGTGATCCAGACGGAAGAAGCCCTGATAGGGCGCGCCGTATCTGGCAAATACATCATCTCTTTGATACAGGCTGCTGAAACCGAAACTATGATCGGCATATTCGGCTTCCTCACCTGCAAGATAGTGTTCAACGCCATCGAGCACGACATTGGAACGCTGAACGCTGATACCTCTGTGAATGTATGCGGTGTCAAAAATATGGTTTACGATCGTGGTAAACTTGCCGCCTTTTACCGTCAGCTGTGTATCGTCGATATAACACTTCTGAACAGATGCGATATCCTGCCAGTCCCACTGGAGTCTGGACATCGGGTCGATCGTTCCGTCCGCGTTGACGATAACGACCTCTTCCTGTGAACGCAGGCCAGCGGAAGCCCCTTCCGAACCGTTTCTTCCCCAACGGACGGTGGTATTGGTCCTCAGTGCATACAGCGCCCTGTCGCCGAAGTATCCATCGAGTTTCTCGGCATCTTTGGTAAAAGACCTGTTAAGCATATCAAACGTCGACGACGGATCTTTCAGATACATCGTATTGTTATAAGATGTGATATCGGGATCCAGTCCGATGTAGATCTTGATATCCCCGTCCTTTTTTTTCTCGTCTTTATAGTAGGCCCATTTCCCGTTTTCTTTTCTCCACCAGACACCATCATTGACCCACGTTTTTTCATAAACGATCGTCGGCTCGACCGTAAACAGATAGCACTGCGCGTCCCAGTCTGCCGGATAGGTGACCGATTTGGTTTCATACGGGTCCAACTCGATCGGGGCATACGAATACGACGCCACCTGCATTTTCGAGTCGTCGATGATGAACTCCGCTCCGGTCCAGTCTGTATCCGTCTTGATGATGGCACCCTTCGGATTTTTCGGATCCATCTTATCGACGTAATACACGGCGCCCGCGTCCGCCTTTACTTTCTTGTTGTTTGCATTCGCATACTCGTGCGTGGCAACGATGGCGTTGTAATCATTCGTTTTTCCATCCCCTTTTGCACCGAACATACGATACGTGACATAGTCGCCGTTGTCGGCGGCACTTACGGTTTCTTCGATCCCGGCCACGGGAAATAACGCTACGATCAGGATCGTAACGAGCAGGATCGAAAGAAAACGCCTTCCTTTGGCATTTTTCATATGCAGATTCCCTCCTGTGCTACATATTTTCATTTTCTCTATTATGTTTTCCTACGGATCACGTTCGGGAGCTTTTTGGGGGAGGGGACTCCTTCGGTGAACATCTAAACACAGATGTATAGTAGCATATAAGACGATTTCAAATCAATACCGCTTACACAAAGAATTCAACTCTTGCAAGAGTTTGTCGGAGCGAACCGCCGTTTCGGATCCGGGCTCGTTTTTTCTCTGAAATTCGACGCTGAAAACATATCTTTCACTCATTTTCCGGATCAATGACCATACAGACTTCCAAATCGTGACGAAAAGCTGAAAAAATGCCCCTAAATAAAGGGGAAAAGCATCAAAAAAGAAGGGAAAATTCACAAAAATATAGACACTTCTCTCTACTTATGATATAATGTATATTGAATCATTATGGGGTAGTTTGCGCCTAAATCGCGTAAAACTCCTCTATGATCCTTCTTTTCGGGTCCTCCGAACAGGGATGCGCGGATCGATGCCGCGGGAGGCGGTCCCGTCATTACATGTATTACAGAGGTGAGGTTTTATGATATTCAAGAAAACAAATCTCAGGAGAGGAATAGCGACATTGTTGGCAGTGCTCATGTTGCTGAGCGTTCTGCCTGTTTCGGCACTGGCCGGAAACGAGACTTCGGCGGAAAGTCCCGCTGTCTCCTCTGAAACTACAGACACCACAGACACGACAAAAGATGCTCCTCCGGCGGAAACCACGGATACGACCGACCTCACTACGGATCCTGCTCCGACGGAAGAACTTACGAATAAAGACGGCGAAACCACGCCGGACGGCACCGCCGCGGCGGATGCACCGAAGGAAGAAGTGGTCCTGGTGGACCGTACGTCTCCCGAAGACGCCGTAAAGTTTAACGACGACCTGTACCTGACCGGTATCATGCCGACCGACGCTGTCGTAGATGTACAGCCGGTCGATGTTGACATCAACGGCACCGCACCTCTGCTCGCTTACAACATCACCGTATATGCGAGCGAGGATCACCAGAACGAAGGACGCGAGTGGCAGCCCGACGGCGATGCCATCACCGTTTCCCTTCCCGTCGATCCCGAGATCAAAAAGGTCGACGTATACCATCTGTCCGATGTAAACGCTACACCTGAATACGTTGGCACCTATCCGGTTATAGACGGCCGTGTCGAATTCGAGGCCGACAGTTTCTCCGTTTACGCAGTCATTGACCACGAAGAAGGCACGGTAAATACTCCTCGCGTGGAATTCCACTTCATTAACCCCTACTTCGGCGCCGCATTGACCGACACGAATAATTCCACCGCTTACTACGCGGTTGCTCCTTACGAATTCAAAAACAAGCATAACGATACACAGACCACACAGATCTTAAAGAGCGGTGAGAAACTCGAACTCATCACCGATCCCGGCAACCAGACCGACACGTTCTTCTACGGCTGGTATGTGGTCAATCCCTATGTATGCTCCGAAACAGACGCTTTCGGCGTAGGGACAAACGGCAACCTCTACTACACCTGGCCCGGTAATCCGAACCGTGTCGATTTCGAAACAGCGATCAGCATCGCAGAGACCGACGTTCAGATCGGTGATACCGTGAACTGGACTCTGGGTGAAGCATCCGGTTCCGGCATCGTGGACGGCGACGGAAACCTGCACGTTTTCCTCGCGCCCCTGTATGAGAAATACAACTTTATCAACTTCATGCTCTACTCCCGCAGTTCGGATGTCAATAACCTGATGACACGTAAGCTGGCCGCAGTCGGAAGTTCCGAAGGCGTCGATGTTAAGATCAGCGATGTACGTTCGAACAGTAAGGACAGCGTTCACCTGCTCTTTGCAGGATGGGAATACAATAACGGAACGGAATGGGTGAAAGTTCCGACCATCGACCACACCGGCGCCGAGATCAAAGATCCCGGCCGAGATGGCGTTTACCTCGATGCACACCTGGCGGATACCAGCAGCATTGACCTGTATCCGCTGTTTATCGAAGCCAGATGGATCGACTTCACATCCGGCCTTAGCGGCAGCGGTGCAACTTTCGTCGGTTCCCGTTATCTCGAGGCATGGGGCGCCGCGACGACCGCACAGACTCCCGAAGAGGAAGGCAAAAATGTAGCCTCCTCTCTCGAGATTTCCACACGCGCCGGTTATAATTTCGGCGGCTGGTACGCATTTGCCGTAATGGATCAGACGACTGGAGAGATCACGAACCTTACGACTCCGCAAGACGTGACCGTTACATATATCGACAGCGATTATCATACGCATTCTGTGACCATCAACACCACAGCGATCCCGATCACGGATGGCACCGGTGCCGTCATTTACGACGGAAACTATGCCCTGACGACCCCCGATGGTTCTGTGGATCTGTTCAGCGCGACCGGCGGGAAGTTGAAACTTCACGACGCTCTGGACCGCCTGTCCCTGACCGCAAAGTGGAATCCCGCCCCTACGGACATTACGATCGTTTACTGGCTGGAGAATGCCCTGGATGATAACTTCACGGCCAGCGCCATCAAAGCGCTTGACACGGATCAATTAAGCCAGGGGCTGGGCCGGGCCATTTCTTCCGGTTCCGTACTCACACTGGAAGACCTGAAGGCCTTCGCCGACCCGGACACCGGTATCTGCGTCGTTGACCGCGATATTTTGGACGAAGTCGGCGCGGTCGATAAGAAAGTGGACCCGACTGCCATGACTGCCCGTGAGGATATCTTCTTCGACCTGGATGAGACCCGGTCCGACGTTCAGACGACCATCAACGGCGACGGCAGCTCTGTCTTCAACGTATACTTCAAACGCAAGGTCTTCAAACTGGTGTTCCACATCGGCCGTGACGGCTACACGAAGGAAGGCGGTAATCAGAAGATCACCGATGTCGGTGACCCCGATGGAAACTGGGCCGAATTCATGTATAAAGACTCGGCGCTCACAGCCGTTCTACACCACGAAGGCCGCGGATCTAATTCCAAACCCAATAACGTAAGCATGACCTACGTGCCCGAGAACAAGACCGTCACTTCAGCCTATGAGCTCACCGAGGATAACATTAAGGGTGACTATGTTCCGGCCGACGATGAAAACGTATACGTGATCGAGGCGAAATACGGCGCATACATCGGCGACCGCTGGCCCACACCTGTGAACCCGAATTTTATTTTCCAGGATGATCCGAGTGCTCAAAGAACCATGTACACATGGGCCTACTACTACAATACTCTTTACAGCAAGATCGCGCGTTCGCGTTCCACCTACGGCAACGCCCAGGGCGCTAACCCGGATATCAACGGTATCTACAATTACATGTCCGGAGAGCTCATCAGTAAATATGACGGCAACGAGATCGTCAACGAGAACCAGGTGGTCCACGTCGTGGCCTATTACGGCAACAGTACAAACACAAAGCGGTTTAAACAATACCACTCGATCTTCGAGGCGATCGACGGCACCTACGATCCGAATACAGTTGAGTTGCATCACGGCACCGACTATTCCGGATACCCTCTTACCACCTGGAGCCAGGCATACAACCAGACGCAGGATGGACTTCTGGGACATATCTTCTATGAAGATCCCGCCACTTCGCCGAAGCCTGTTATCTCCAACCTGGAGCCGCAGTTCCAAAACGGTTGGGAATACGATGGTTACGAATATTTTTACAGCTGTTACGACCCCGTCCAGCAGAATAGCACATCTGTATCGGGTCAAAAGGATTATCATATATATTTCTTCTACCGTCCGAAGCAATACAAGCTCACTTTTAAGTATGAACGGGCAGCAGACGTTAAGGAAGATACCTACTACTACAAACAGTCTCTGGCCGAAGCCAAAAAATACGCAGACCCGGAGAAGGAAGGCTATGTCTTCCTCGGTTGGTATACCAACGAAGCCGGCGTCGGTGAACCGTTTGATTTCGCAAACGAAATCATGCCTTGCAAGAATCTGATTCTGTACCCTGTATTTCAAAAGCTGAATTACATGATCCGGATCGACCCGAACGGAGCCGAGATCGACCACTGGCGCGCATCTACCGGCGCTTCCACCGGTTTCCGTGCAGACTACAACGAAGCGATCAGTTCCTATGATTTCCTCGAGCGGAATTTCATCCAGACGAACGATGAAGAGATCGCAGCTCTGGGACTTAATTCCGACCAGATCTTCTACTACTATAAGACCGTTTACCGCAGCGAAGCTCTGGACGGTACCTACATTCCTGCCAGACTCCGTGACGCGTTGTATCTGACTGCATCCGAGGTCGATGAATACTGGGCATTCTACCAGAGTGTCCCTGAAAACGAGTTTACACGCCGTGGTGCACATAAATACTCCGCGACCGAAAAAGACGACTGGATGGACGCTTACTTCGGCGGCCATGACTTAGCCACTCTGCCGAAATATCGCCGGCTTCGCGGCGCGGAGCACTATTCCTTCATGGGATGGTACCCTGTGATCGACGGCAAAGTCTCCAGCGTTCCTTTTAACTTCAACACCCTGATCACGGAGGATCTGGAGATCCGCGCAATGTGGCGTCTGGACGGTGGTTACTACTTATTGTACAACCCCGAATTCTATTACGAAGATACGGTAAACAATACGACGATCCGCGTAGTCGGTAATATCACACAGTGGACCGACCCGGAAAACCCGAGCTTAGAAGTATATTCGGATCAGGCGCGCACACAGATCCTGCACGCGCCCAAAGACGTTCCCGGCGGCTGGGTATTCCGCGGCTGGCGTATCGTTAAGAAAAACGGTACCAAGTCCTACACGGACAGCACCGGAACTCACGAATATGACAACTGGGAGCCGATGGAACTGGATAGCAACGGCGCCTCGATCTACTATCAGCCCGGTGAGAATTTCGTGATTGACTCTCAATATGTAACGGATAACCCGGAAGGCGGCGCAGGCGCCATCATCCACGTACAGGCTTACTACGAACCTGTGGATACTACCTTCCGCCGACCGGATGTTACAAATCTTACATTGGACGCTAACCAGCCTTATGGTGGATACCTCGATTCATCCGCCGGCAGTCTTCCGACTCTGGACTGGACCGGAAGTACGGATTTCTATCTTCCATACCAGATCCTGATCGGCGATTTCCAGTCGAATGCAGCTGTACATCTGTACAAATACGCTACGACTAAGGAATTCAACGGCATCACCGGTATCCAGTTCTTCAAGAACGACGGCCCGTATACGCTGCTCGGTTTTGATCCGAGCGCCGATCCGGAGAACCCTTCCACAGGAAGCGCGTTTGTTCCGGCATATTCTCCGGACTCCGTGATCTCCGTCACCAGAGATGACGATGTTACCCTCTACGCGTTGTGGGAGCCGAAGATCTATGTGACCTTCGTTAATACGACCGACAAACCGATCACGATCAACCTGAGCGGAACCGGTACGGATACGGTTCGTATCGTCAATGCCGTCACCGGTGAATACGATCGTGAAGCTGCGTCTTCGACGATCGTCGTTCCCGCGAAATCGGGCGATGTAAACGGTCAGCTGAAGATTGTCCTGCCTACCGCCTCCACCGATCCGAACGTTTCGGACGCCTTCACGGCTACCTCGATCAATGATCATCCGCATAAGAAAATGTCTGTCAGCGGAACATTCGAAGGTGCACCGCACGGTACCGGTTCTGTAGAGATCCCGGATGACTACCCGGTCATCTATACCGCTCCTCTGAAACTGGATGCGAACGGTATCACCGTCACCTATACCGAAATACCCGATACCCGTGTGATCTTTGACGTAGGCAACGGTATCTGGACGGAGACATCGGATGACTATAAGCAGGTCGAAGATCTCAATCTGTACGCCATCGAGGCCAGTGACATTATCCAAAACAACAACAAATATGAACCGGCTGATCCCAGACATGCCACCAAGGTATTTATCGGTTGGACGGAATACGAGGATATTGCAGCCCGCACGGATTTCTCCGCTACACACGACGTTACCTGGGGCGAAACCGTCATCACGATCGACAACTATGCCAGCATTATGGAGAAGATTAAAGCGGAACTCCTCTGGGATTTCAGTCAGGATCCGCCATATGAAAAGACGTTGTATGCGGTCTACTCTGATGCGGTCACAGTCACCTTCGATTTGATAAAAACCGGAAGCCAACTCCATAACTGGACCGGTCCGGCACTCTCTAATGTCGACCGTGGCTATGTATTCTATCAGGATCCTGCAAACCCCCGCTATGTCACCTATCGAATGGCGGTCGGCGAACTGCTTCCGAAGCCAGTGGATCCCTCACCGAATTCCGGCGTGTCCACCTGGGGCTTTCTCTCATGGGTAACAGTCAACTCTTTATCGAACACAACTACGTTTGCAAACAACGGCACGTACAAGAGTTCCCTGTTTAATTTTGCTAATCCCGTTTCCACGAATCAGACCATATATACCTCCTGGACGAAAGGCACGCCGCAGCAATTTACATTCAACGTTGAAAACCATGTTGTAAACGGCAATCCGGACGATACGTTCACCTATAACATAACCGTAACGGATGCCGAGGTGTGGGGCAAATTAGAAGCAAAGCCCAGTAGCAACACTGCCGGTCCTTCGGATACAGACTGGGGCACCTTCTCAGTTGACCTGAAAAACAACGAAATGTATACTGTGCTCGTAACCGTTAAGTATCATAAGCCAGGCAGTTGGGATGGCTGCAGCGTTATAATCAAAGTGCTCGACAGCAGCGGAAACATCATAAAAGACGGTCTGGTGACCCGTGCCAATCGTAATGGAGCTCCGGATTTTGTCGGTGGTTACAGATACTACTTGAGTATATCTCAGGATGGTAAGGACGGATATGTTACGGATGTGAGCGTGACCGGAGATGTTTTTAATACGGTTACTGAACGTTTTGATTATCCTGAGGACACAAGACCTCTCCCGACTCCGGAGCATGGGTTATTATTTGCTTCGCGTTGGGGATCGGATTATGAAACCGGCGAAGCATTCTTCGATAATTTCGTTCCTTCCCTGCCAATCAACGGCTACGTCGGCGGTCAGGAAAAAACGATCTCGCTCGTATTCACCAATACGCGCACTGTGCTGATCGCTCCCACCGATGTTCGGACGAACGCCATGCCGTTTGCTCTAATGGCCCTGTTCGGAACAGCGCTTTGCGGCGGAGCCGTCGTATCCTCCCGCGCACGCAAGCGTCATCGCAACCATTAAACCAAATCAAAACATACAAAGTTTCAGGGAGCGTCTCATCGAGACGCTCCCTGTTTTTATGCATCATTATTCTAATTTCCTTCGTGCGCCTTTCCTAACGCAGTCTGCAGGCCGGCAGGCTCTATGTTCTCCCTAGATCTGCTTCCGGACGATGGTATATTCGTCGCCTTCCCGGTAGTACGGGCAGACATAGCGGCTGTCCAGTGCCATTTTTGCAACATCGTCTTCATCCAGGACGCTTTGCGTGCAGCAATACTCTTCATAATCATAGTCGTACTCGTAGTACATGCAGTTTTCACAGGATCTTTGCGCCATGTTCCATCTCTCCTAAACGCAGGGCTTGGTTATGCCTCAGGGACGCCCCCTGCTCCGTGCGTCCTTTGGAATGCCTCTATTATAACACACTTTTTCGGAAAGTGACTGCCTTTCCGCGCACAAAAAAGGCAACACTGTCTTTATAACTGCCCCGTGTAGTCCGTCTCGGCATCCTGCACATAGTGGATCCCGAAGTTCCTCCATTCCCACCATTGCGGTCCCCGACCCTTCACGGTCACAGTCAGCATGTCTTTCGGCCCGTGGGCAATGGACTCGATATCGAAATGAACCTCCGAAGACATCCAGATGGCCCGGACGCGCACGTCCCGCTCCATATCATACGAGAAGATAAAGATATGCTGCCGCAGGCGGTCATCGTTTTCCTGCACCCAGAACGGCCTTGTATCACCGAAGCTCCCGTGTTTCCACACCAGCAGGATGAGTTCCTCGGCTCCGTCGCGGTCCAGGTCTTTTACCACCATGTCCTGAACGGACCAGTCCTCCTCCCCGCCCCAGCGCAGTGTCCGGCAGGAAGCATCTTCGTACAGCGCGATCTTGCGGTCCTTCAAAACCGCGTAACTGTCCGCAAAATCGGCAGTCCCTGCCTGCCATTGAACCCAGTCGGGGATCACTTCATCCGCCGGTTGCGTCCCGGTTTCGGCAGGCTCCGTTTCGGCCGTACTCTCTGCAGGCGTAGCCGTGCTTTCTTCTCTCTGCGACACATCGGCCATACTCTCCGCGAGTGTTGCCATGCTTTCGCTTGCGGTCTGCGAAGCATCGGCCGTGCTCTCTGCAAATGCTGCCGCACTCTCGGTCTGCGACTCTGCCATCGGATCCTCTTTATTTAATTTCCAACAGAATATCGCGACAGTGGCAGTGAGAACCACTGCCACTGTTACGATCCAAAACCATTTTACGGTCTTTTTCATAAACTCACCATCGGACCGATCCGATCCTTATTTAGTCCGGTAACTGTTCATCCATTCCGGTTGATCGACTTGCTGGACTCGAACAAATTTGCCATTCTCGTCGGAATCATAGTTCAAATGACTTTTCTTTTTCCAGTCACGATCCGTCATTCTTTCACTCATAGGCTGCGTAAACTGATACTGGGTGTAGACGGCTCCGACTCCGATATGAAGTTCACCGTCGATCGGGAACACCACATAGATCGAAGAAGCACCGCCGATCGCCTCTTCCAGGCACAGTTCATCATCCACATCCGTAGCTACATCTGAAACCAGGGCCATATAGTCGGTGTCTTCGTCGTTATAGAAACTAGCGCCCATTCCAATCAGGTATTCTTCCCAATTCGCGTACTCACACTCTTCTCCGACTTGTTTGCACCACCCTTTATACCATTCAAACTCCGCCTCGGCTTCTTCGATACTCTCATCTGACAGTTGCGCTGCATCGTCTTTTGACAGATCCCAAAAGTGCTCCAGGCTGCTTCCGTAGGCGCGGATCCAATCATACTCCTCATCGGTCAATGTCCGGCCTTCCAGCTCCTTAACCGAGATATCCCGTAAAATATCACACATCTGAGCCAGCCGCTCCAGTGCCTCTTTATCGTCCGAAGACAGGTATCCGAAATCGTTCAATCCGTTTTCGGTAGCCCGGGCCAGAACGCCCAGGCGGTCAAACAGTTCCGGTTCCGGCTCCACGTATCCGCGATCATCCCGGGGTTCAATGTAGGCGTCAAAGCCGCCGCTTTCCGAGATCGAGTATGCCTGTTTCGCATACAACGCCGTATCATGCTTCAGTTCGGTCCAGCTTCCGAGGAAGCTCTCCAGGCTTTTCTTTCTCCACTCGAGGTTCGTCATGAAGAACGGATAGCCGGCTCCCTTTTCTTCCGTCAGCGGCTTTAATGTGTACAACCAGCCACCGTATACGGAGGATGTCCAGTAGAGGTTCGAGTTTTCTACGACCTGACGCATCTCCTGCATTTTTTCCAGATAGTTCGGGTATTTATCGTGTCCTGCCTGTTTCAGCAGATCCAGTGCCGTATCCGAACCGAAGGCTGCGGGGATATCCAGGGCATCCGGAAGATCGCGGGTGCCGAGCTCCTCTGATTCCTCTATGGTATCAAACAGCAGGTTTTGGAAGATCTCAGCATCCAGGACGAACCGCTGTCCCATAAAACGATATCCCTTAACGGAGTTCTGCCAAGTGGTATACCCCTCTTCTGTAGTGCTCACGGGCAGGGAATTGATCTTGGGACCGTGGAGCTTGGTTATACCTTTTGTGTACTGTTCCCAGGCCGAAGCATTGCCCACGAGCGAATCCAGCGTAAAGTCCACTCCGTAGGCCTGCTTGATGACCGGCATATACTCATTGTAGACGATATCGTCGCTGGCTCCGGTCAGGAAGGAAGTAATTTCATAAATGCTGTACCATTCTTTGTAATTCTCTTCTGCCGAAAGCGCGATATTCATGAGCAGCGCAGAGCGGTTCGCCCGTTCGTATTTCTGGGCGAAATTGATCCGTCCATACCACATCATGGTCCGGAAATAACGCTCGAGTTTTGCATTGCCCGCATAATAGCTTCTGGGAATGTACTGGGTATAATCCTCACCAATCTGATTTTCCGGCATCACAAGGCATTCCTGCATTCCGGATGCCTCCATCACCTTATCCACTTCCACCAGGATCATGGCATCGATCTCGGCGGGAACTTTCACTTCGAGCCCCAGAAGTTCTGCAGCAACACCGAAATAGACCACATTTAACCGAGCTGCTTCTTCCCATTCACTGCCCTGAAGCAGGAAGTACTGCTGCAAAGATTTGGTAAGCATTCCATCGGTCAGCCGGCAAACGGCATCGTAAAGATGTGTCCTCTCGATACTTTTCTGAAGCTTAACATAATACAGATGGTACGTATGCATGATCGAATCCACTGTAATAAAGCTCGGAGTCTGCCTGTATCGGTTGGTTTCGTACTTCTGATAAAAGTCATCATAATCATCAAGTTCTACAAAAAAGCCGTTTTCACTCAACAGTTTTATTTGCTCCTTGGTCAGTTCAAAGTACTTTTTATTTGTTACATTTCCGAGGTCTGCATCGACCGTATACGGAGTAACCGCCGGAGTATAACTCTTCTTGTTTTTGTCATAATCGGCGGATACCGAATTCGTGCGCATCTCGCTCACTTTGACTTTGTTCGAACCGGGCGTATTCACCAGCGCCGCGATCTCCTCTGCGGTGTAGGTCGGACGTTCTTTCGCGATCTCGGTCGGAACCTCAACGGGCTCCTGCGTGGGCGCTTCGGTAGGTTCCTGTGTAGGCGCTTCGGTGGGCTCCTGCGTAGGCGCCTGGGTCGGTGCCTCGGTGGGCGCCTGGGTCGGTGCCTCGGTCGGTGCCTGTGTAGGTGCTTCCGTGGGCTCCTGCGTCGCCTTCGTACCGGCCTCTGTCGCTTCTGCAGAGTTTTGCGCCACCTGCGTCGGATCGTCTTTCCGGTTGAAGCCGAACAATACAGCCCAAACCACGCCGCCGGCCAACAGGCATACACAGGCCGCTATGCCGATCCATTTCAGGATCCGGTTTCTCTTCTTCGTCTGCTCCGATGCCTCGGGCCCGCTGGCCTTCCGGATCAGCTCCTCATCTCTTCGTTCTATAAAACCATGTTTCTTCATAACACAGCCTCCCTCCTGAAGCAGGTCGCTGCCTGCTTCTGAAATTCTTAACTTGAGTTGAGTATAGCCTGACTCATCTGCCGTTTCAATACTTTCGGATCATATTTAAAACTTCTGCAATCAGATTTAAATCTTTTGAAACACAAATACATATTTCCGTAGCAACTACGTAACATCTGCGTAATAAAGAGCCTTATTTCGCTTCGTCTTCAAAGCCTGCGTGATCCTTGATCTGCATCACGCCGTAGAGTGCATACTTCGGATCCAGGTCCGAATCGTAGAGCAGCGGGCTGTACTCCCTGCGCCACGAAAAACCGTCGGAGAACCCCCAGAACGTCACCGCGTCCATCTTGAGTTTTCCTTCCTCCGCACGCTGAAACAGTTCTTCGAACATCTCATAGAAATACCGGCCTTGCATGCGCAGGTTCTCTTCGGTCGGCGTCTGCGGAGCCTGATACTTACCGAGTCCCAAGTCTACCTCCGTCAGTTCCAGTTTCAATCCGGTTTCGGCCAATGTGTCCACACCATCCAGATAGGTCGTCAGATCATCCGCGGTGAAAAGATGCGCCTGAAGGCCAATGCCGTCGATCAGATACCTCCCGTCTTCGTCCTTGAGTGTCTCGACAAAATCCGCGATGCAGTCCGCTTTATACTGCTCGTTATAGTCGTTGTAATACAGGTCGACCGTTTTCGGCGCATACTGATCCGCATAATAGAATGCATACCACAGATAGTCCTCGCCGATGATCCGGGACCAGTTGCTTTCGCGCATGCTGCCGTCCTCCATCCACGCTTCATTGACCACGTCGTAAGCATAGAACAGATCCAGATAGCCGCGGCTCTGCAGTTCTTCAAACATTCCGCAGATCAGATCCTCCATGCGCCTTAGCATCTCCTCACGATCCACATAGGGCTCCTTCGCATCGAAGTTCTGATGGAAGATCCATTCCGGCGTCTGACTGTGCCAGATCAATGTGTGGCCGCGCATGGCAAACCCGTTTTCTTTCGCCCAGTTCAGGATCGAAAGCGCCTCGCTGTTCAGTTTTACGACGAGCCTTCCCGACGCCTTACTTGCGTCCGGATCCAGGATGTAATCCGGCTTCATTGCGTTTTCCATGGTCAGGCTGTCAAACTGCGCCCGAATGAGCTCTGCCGCATTTTTGCGGTTGATCACGGCCCATGAGATACAAGTCCCGGCCTTCATGCCGTGCGCGGCAAATACATCCCGCACAGCCTGATCCGTGACCTCGGCCTGCGCCGGGAGCTTCACCTTAGGCGCGCTGCAGCCGGTCATGGCCAGAATGATCACGAGCAGAAAACCGATCCATTTTTTGTTTTTCATAAACACTTACCCCCTGTCGTTTGACTCTGTTACGTTCCTACATTCGCATCACACTTTGTGATATTCACTACGTTCATCCGAAGGCTTCCCAGAGGCTCTGTGAGGCCCTGCAATCGACTTTTCTCTATTATAGCACCATTTATACGTTTTGTGTGAAACCTGCCTTAAAAAGGCTGTCGTCTCCATGGCAGTTGCGGGAGTGCGACCGGAACTTCCGAAAAAGCGGGAACCAAAAACGGAGCCGTCATGCATGACGGCTCCGTTCTATTCTATCCGAAGGAACGTTTATTCCTGTTCCTGTTTAACTTTCTCTTGATCGTCGCGGCGATAACGGGTCAATGTTACGTCTGCGACCCAGGCACCGATCATCAGGATCAGCATCAACGGCGTGTATTTATCGATCAGGATCATGGGCAAGCGCATGTTCTCGGTAAAGAAGAATGCGAGCACCGCCAGAACGGTAAGGACTGCCTCGATGGCTACGCCGGTGTGGAACCTTCTGGCGAAAGGCTCAACGTCGTAGATCTCCTCCTGCTTCGCTTCATTGACCTTACGCATCTTACGGATACGTCCGTATTTGCGCTTCATCTGCGTAACAGGCGCCAGGATGTAGATCGTAATGAGCAGGCAGATCAGGTTTACGAATGCCCATGCGTTGCGTCCGTATGAACTTCCGCCCGGCATGAACCATTCAAAGAAGCCGCTGAAGATGGGCCAGCGCTCATTGACACCGGTTCCCGCCGCAGTACCCTCCGGAACGGTTCCGTCCGGTGTGGTGGGCTCATCGGGGCTCATCGACTCGATCGCTGCCCCCTGTTTCGTAGGTTCTTCCGTAGATTCCTCGGTCGACGCTTCGGGCGTCGAGATCTCTTCGGTCGATGCCTCCGGAGTGGTGATCTCCTCGGTCGAAACTTCCGGGGTCGACTCTTCGGAGGACTGCTCCGCTGTCGTCGGCTCGATCGGGATAATGTACGGCTTCAGCGATCCGATCAGGACTAAACGGCCGTTGGTCTGTGCTCCGGCACAGGTCGAAAGGACTACGATCTTCTCGGCGTCCTTCGCTGCCGCAGCGTCATAAAGCTCGGCATGATCCGCCACATATTGGATCACTTCTGCCAGGTCGCGGTTTCCGACCGTGTAGATCTCTGCATCGTAAGCATCCGTGCTGAGGACCGCCCAAAGATCAATATCGTAGATGCCACCGGGAGACGCGAGCGTACCCTTGCGGTGGGCATCAAAGAAATCCTGTTCGAGGAATTTATCCAGGTCGCCGAACATGGCTCCGTTATCCATATGGTGACCGAAGATCACCGTGTAGTTGTCACTCAGGTCGGCCGCGTTATCAAACGCCATGTAGATCGCGCCGGTCAGACTCGAGTTTCCGTCGATGTCATGGCTGGCATAGTACAGGTCATCGGTATGCTGCATGACCGGATAATCGATGTGCGTATCATCGACGCGAAGCCATGCGCGATATTCTTCATAGGTTGCCGCCAGATCCTCCTGGACGTCTTCGAGGAGGACTTCCTCTCCGTCGTACTCCAGTCCCGCGGTGGAAAATGCGCGGTTCTGCGTGTAGAGCTGCTCATACAGGGAGTAACCGCTGTACAGCACCAGGATCGAACCGAGCATGACCGAAGCCGCCACGAGGACACGGATGCCGGTAACACTCAACAGATTTATGATATTGTGGTTTTTACTGGATCGCATCCGTTTTCCTCCTGTTACAGTTTACTCCGCCGGATCACGGTAATGACCGTACCCAAAATCTCTTTCTTTTTTACAGGGCCGAAATATCGGCTGTCCATGCCCTCGGTCCGTCCGTCGACGAGGATGAAGTATTCATCATCCCCGAGCGTCAGCGGATAGCTGACACGGTCCCCACGCTTCGGTGTTTCATAAAAGATCATCGGTTCGCTGATGGAGTTGTTGTTTACCACCGGGCGGTTCGCCGCGTTGATGTCCACGGTATCTCCCGGAGCCCCGATCACACGTCCGACGAACATCTGCTTTTTATCATCGACCGTTTTCTCAAAAACGACCAGTTCCTGAAACGCAGGCTCGCGGTCCAGCCGGTAGAAGAGCAAAAGGTCTCCCGCATCTACGCGGGGCGACATGTCCTCATTCGGCATATGGGTAATGCCGATGATCTTGAAGAACATGATCCATACGATCAGAAGAAAAACTCCGAGATAGATCAGAAACCAGTGGTAGCTCTTAAGACCCTTCTCGTCGCGATCCAGTTCCTCCATCAGCTGCTCCTGCTCATCTACTTCTTTCTTTTTCTTCAAAGCAGGTTTGATTTTTTTGTTTACGGCCGCCATTGTTCGCCCTCACATCCCTAGTATCATAAAAGACCCGACAGCTGAAGGATTACAAGTAGCCGTCGGATCTTTATGCGCCCCGACTATGCGTGGGACTGTTTATTCGTCACGTAAGATTACGCTTCTTTTCTTTTCTTCGACGTACGGCTGATCGCTGTTCTACCGAATACGATCAACAGGATGCCGCCTACCAGGATCAGTGCATAAGGCGCGAAACGGGCAACATAACCGGTCGGGGAGATCAGCTCCAATTTGTTGGTGATGGAGATCGTCGTGTTGGAAGACATCACGGTAGCCGTCGTAGAGGAAGAATTACCACCTGCCGCAACGCTCTCCTCTGCCAGGACCTCGGTAGCCGTTGCGCTTCCGACGATTGCAGTAGCGGAAACCTTATAGGTATCCGGTGTATTGTTCTGCTCTGCCAGAACTACGCTTGCACCCTGCGGGATGCCTTTGATCTTGATCTTGCTTTCGTTCTCAACGCTGCCGCTGTAAGCGGTTGCCTGAGAATTTACATAGGAACCGATGGTATCGGTAGTTGTATCTGAAAGGGTAGCATTGCTCTCCAAAGCAACATCATACTTAATGGTCTGGGTAACTGCGCTCGGCAGTGTCACGGTGATCGCTACCGGGAAGTTATTTTCCTTATCCGCCAGAAGACCTGTGGTCGTCTTGGAAACTGTCAGATCCTGTGTGCGATATACATCGACGTCTTCAAAGGAACCTGCGGTCGAGCTTATATTGACATAACCGCTGGACTTTTTATCCAGGTTGAGCTCCTCGCCGGTCTTACTGCTGAAGGAGTAGGTGTTATCTGTCTTAAACAGCGTATAACCATAGATCAGCAACGTAGGATCCGTCTCGGAGGTCTTTCTTACATATACATCGAGGTAACGTGTGTCAGCATAGGTCGCAGCCGCCTCGATACCGAGAGTAGCCTTCTGCTTATCGGTCGTCTCAACGATCGCATAACGGTAAATACCGGGGCCGGCGAACTTTGTAGGATCAAATGTGAAATTCGCATAACGAGTCGCTGCAACACCGGCTGCAGAACTGGGCTCTGCTGTGGTGTCGGCAAACTGAATCGTATCCGTAGCATTCACGATCGCAGTCGCGTCGCCGCTCTTAACCGGAACGGGACCTGCATCATTCGTGGTTACCTGCGGCGCCGTGGCAGGCACTGTCACCGCGGAGATAGTATAGGTGTAGGTGATATTCGGCTCACGTACATTCGAAGTCGCATCGTTAACAAAAATCAGATCCTTTCGAACACTGACCGTATTGATCGCGGCTGTGGTGTCTTCCACGGTCGGAACCGGAACAGCTCCGCCTGCAGTGGATCCACCTGCAAAAGCGATCGTCGATCCCAGAAGACCCGAGATCAAAAGAACGATGCAAAATAAACTGAGATTAATTCTTTTCTTCATTGTATCCTCCTCCATATTCATTATTCTTCGTCTAACCTTATATGGGGTTTTCCTGATTTATTCCATCGAAACGCCCTTCCGATGATACTTCACGATGATTTCAGGAAATACAGAGTTATTATAACATAAGTCCCGGCAGATTTCCATACATTTCAACAAAAAAATCGATTTTTCCATGAAATTTCAACACTTTTTTCCGATTTTCCCCCTTTAAACGTAAGATTCCGGCCTTCTGCTTTCGCAAAAAGCCGGAATCTCACGGTTATTTGAGGCTTTCAGCCGGTCAATCAAACGGTACAACGGCACCGTCATAGGTCTCTTTGATATAGTTCTTGATCTCATCCGACTTCAGAACTTCGACCAATGCCTTGATCTCTTCGTTGTTTTCATTGCCCTTCTTTACGGCAATGATGTTCACGTAGGTCTTCGCTGCGGTGGAGGAAGCGGACTCATAAGCAATGGAGTCCTTACCGACGGAAAGGCCTGCAGCCAAAGCGTAGTTACCGTTCAGGACCACGTAAGCCACTTCGCTTCTGACACGAGCTACCTGCGCTGCCTCCAGTTCCTGGAGCTTCAGGTTCTTCGGGTTTTCGATGATATCGTTTACGGTCGCGGTCAGGCCTGCACCATCCTTTAATTTGATCAAACCGTTATCCTGCAGCAGAAGCAGAGCCCGAGCTTCATTTGTTGTATCATTCGGAACCGCGATCTCATCGCCCTCTGCGATCTCATCTAAAGATTTCTTAGTTCCCGGGTAAATGCCGAACGGCTCGTAGTGGATGCCGCCTGCATTGGCCAGATGGGTGCCCTGCTCCTCGTTAAAGGAGTCCATGTAAGGAACGTGGACTGCATAGTTCGCATCGAGCTCGCCGCTCTCTACGACCGTCATGGGCAGCACATAGTCATCAAAGATCTTGATCTCGAGCTTGATGCCCTTTTTCTCCAGAATGGGCTTCGCCTTCTCCAGGATCTCCGCGTGCGGTGTCGGCGACGCCGCGATCTTTATGGTCTTATCCTTAGCGGCTTCCTTACCGCATCCGGTCAGGGAAGCAAGCGCCAGCACACCTGTCAACAATACACTCAATACTTTCTTTTTCATAATCTTTTCTCCTCTTTTTTACTTTCTTTTTTCTGCTTTCTTCGCGATCGTCATGCCGATCGTCTGGAATATCTGAAACAGTATTATGATCAATAACACCGTAACGATCATGATATCGGTCTGGTACCGATAATAGCCGTAACGCACGGCGATGTCGCCCAGTCCGCCGCCGCCGACGGTACCTGCCATGGCGGAATAGCCCAAAATGGTCCCGAGGGCTATGGTAGCTCCGGTGATCAGGGAGGTCCTGGCCTCCACGAGCATCACGTGGATGATCACGTTCCAGTCGGATGCCCCCATGGATCGCGCCGCCTCGATAACACCTTTATCCACCTCTTTCAGGGAGGACTCCACCAGCCGGCCAATGTAAGGCGCGGCCGTGATCACGAGCGGAACGATCGTCGCCGCCGACCCGTAACTCTTTCCGACCACCATGCGGGTGAACGGGATCAGAACGATCAACAGGATCAAAAAGGGAATGCTCCGAACTATGTTAGAGATCACATCCAGGATCCGGTAGACCGGTCGGTTCGGACGTATTCCGTCTTTATCCGTGACCGCCAGGACCACTCCCATCGGAAGTCCGATGGCGTATCCCGCCAGCGTGGACGTGAGGGTCATGAATACGGTATCACGAATACCTTCGGCCAGCATCTGAATGGTTTGCGCTTCAAACATCTTCCTCCACCTCCTGTACTTCCAACCCTCGCCCGCGCAGGAATTCTTCCATTTCCTCCTGGATCGTCCGCTCCTTCGGAAGTTCGAGGATCATCTCCCCTTTTGCTATGCCTCCGACATTTCTCGTTTCAGCCCTCAAAATGTTCACCGGCGTCTGAAAATGCAGGATCATGTTCGCGATCACCGGTTCGAATGCCGGATTTCTGGAGTATACGATACGCAGTTTCTTACCTAAAGGAATGTTTTGTGTTTTCTCCGCCTTCCTCAAGGCTTCGGATTTCTCGCCGTAGATCAGCCGGCGGCCGGCCTTCGACTGCGGCGCATTAAAGATCTTTTCGACCTCGCCGGTTTCGGCCACCTGCCCGTCTTCGATGATGGCCACTTTGTTGCAGGCCTCCGATACGACGCTCATCTGATGGGTAATGATCACGATGGTGATCCCGAGTTCCCGGTTGATCTTCTTAAGCAGCTGCAGGATCGACTCCGTCGTCTGCGGATCCAGCGCGCTGGTCGCCTCGTCACACAGCAGGATCTTCGGCTCGGAAGCCAGCGCCCGCGCGATGGCAACGCGCTGTTTCTGTCCGCCCGACAGCTGCGCAGGATAGGCTTTCGCTTTATCCTCCAGGCCGACCAGTTTCAGCAATTCCAAAGCCTTCGTTTCCGCCTCCTTCTTTCCGACCTTCAGTAATTTCAGGGGAAAGCAGACGTTGCTGATGACATTCTTCTGCATCAGCAGGTTGAAATGCTGGAAGATCATTCCGGTCTCGCTTCGCTGCTTACGCAGCTCCTTTTTCGTAAGATCCCTCAGGTTCTTTCCGTCAATGAGAATATCACCTTCCGTGGGCTGCTCCAGATAGTTCATACATCGAACCAGTGTGCTCTTTCCGGCACCGGACATGCCGATGATGCCGAATATATCGGATCTTTCCACTTCCAGATTTACATCCTTCAGCGCGTGAACGGGGCCCTCTGCCTGGTTGTAGACCTTGCTTACGCCTCGTAATTCGATCAATGCCATGTCCTTCACCTCCCATCGGAAAGATATCGATCGCCCGGTCTTCCGGAGCGATATGGCACATCTTACACCTATTTACCTACTTTGTCAATAGGTTTTGTAAACTTTTTTAAACTTTTTTATTTGCTCCTGTCTGGCGCCTGAAAACAACAAAAAAAGACGCGTGGCCGTCGCGGTCCGCGTCTTTGTAAATATTTATCTATTCAACTCTATCTATGAACAGCGAGGTCAGGTTTACAGTTTCGCTCCGGATACTTCCTGCTCCGCTGCCGCAGTCTTCACTCTCTTGATCCATTTTCCGCTGCGTAACCGGAGGATGCACCAGAACGCCTTGATCACCTGATCCACCTTCAGCAGGAAGTAGATCCAGAACGCGTTCAGGCCCCAGACCAGACCGGCCGCATATCCCAGCGGGATCGAGGCGATCCACAAAAACAGGATGTCTGCGACCATCAGGAACTTCGTGTCGCCGCCGCCTCGCAGCACGCCCTTCGTCATGATGCTGTTGATGGACTGGAACACAACGATAACAGCGATGGAGGCCATCAGCTGCCGGGCCAGTTCCTTTGCCTCATCGGAAACCTCATAGAAACCGATCACAAACGGGCTCGCGATCAGGATGATCACCGCTCCCACTGCGCCGACAATGGCGCCGAGTGCATAGAACGTGACCGCCTGTTCCTTCGCTTCTTTGATCTTTCCCTCTCCCAAGGAGTGGCCGGTGATGATACAGCCTGCCTGGCAGATTCCCTGGATCAAAACCGTACTGAGCTGCTGCGTCACGACCGTAATGGAATTCGCCGCAACGAAGGTGTCTCCGATCTCACCCATGATCGATGCGACCATACTGTTTCCCAGTGCCAGCAGGAAGTCGGAGACCAGGACAGGGATACTGATGCTGATATACTCCCCCAACATGTCGCCGCATTTCATAAAGATATCATGAATGCGATATCGAATGCGTTTATCCACAAAAAACATATAACCGCAGATCATCAGGAATTCGAAAACACGAGCGATCAGTGTTCCGAGGCCGGCACCTGCCACGCCCATCTCCGGGGCTCCGAGCTTACCGAATATGAAGATCCAGTTACAAAAGACATTGACCACGAAAGCACCGATGGAAACATACATCGGAACCCGGACCTGGCCGGACGTCCGCATGACGATGGTGCACGTCATGGACAGGCCCATCAGCAGGTAACACGGAGCCATGTACACGAAGTAACGCATGCTTTCGTCGATGGTTCCGCCTTCCTTCAGATAGAAGTTCAGGATGACCCGCGGGCACAGGATCGTAGGGAGCGTAAAGCCGAAAACGGCCAGAAATATCGTCAGGCGCAGCATGATCGTGATCGCTTTTTTCAGGGACTTTAAGTCCTTCATGCCCCAGAAACGCGACGTCAGGACACTCGCGCCCATACCCAGGCCCATGCAGCAGATCTGGAAAATGCTGACAAACTGGTTTGCCTGTCCGACCGCCGACAGCTGCGCGTCGCCGAGTTTACCGACCATGACCGTGTCCGCCAGGTTGATGCCGATCGTGATCATGCTCTGCGCCGCTATGGGCAGGGCGATCAGCGCCGTTTTCTTATAGAACCCGGGATCTCTTACGAATACCTTCATTGTTTCTAACCTCATCCATTTTCTCTAAAACCGGCGCGCATGCCGTCTGCCGAATGCGAAACGGTGATCCCAGTGATCGGCGCACCAACGAAACCATTGTAACGCATTGTCGCAAAAGATACAAGTCAAAAACACGATCCATCAGTTATTTCGGAGAATCCTCTACCACTCATCGGTTACAAACCCCCGCTCGTCTTCGACGACGGGGATGTTTTTATCCCGCATGTTTTCGATCCGCACATAGGTGCCGCGCTCGATGGCCAGAAGCACCTCATCAATGCTCTCTTCCTCCCCCTGAATCTCCAGGGTCACGCTGCCATCCCATTCGTTGCGCACCCATCCGGTGCAGCCGAACTTCTGCGCAGCGTACTGTGCGCGGTAGCGCAGGCCCACGCCCTGGACCGATCCCGAGAGGGTGATATGCCGGCGGATCATACGCAGTTATACGCCGCCTGCCAGAAGCTGTTCTCGTGGCCGGCGCAGGTCTTAAAGATCTCACACAGTTTCTCTGAAAATTTCATCTCGGAATCTCCTCTGTTTTAGTCATGTTTTTTCAGGGCCCGAATGCGCGGACATCCGGGATTTATATCCGGAGTCTGCCCTGCATTCGGTCCTCCCTTTCGTGCCTGCGGTAAAACCTCAGTCTTTATACGCCACGATGGCCACGTAGCCACCGATCTTATAGCCCTCCGGGACCTCCTCCGGCTCCTCATTGGTATACATCGGATGCTTCGGTATCATATCGTTCTGATACGAATTAAGCAAAACCCCCTACAGATTTGGAGTACCCTATTTATGGCGGCTTCTTCTATGTTTTGTTTCTATGTGTATGCTAACCCTAAGAACGATCATATCCTGTGTATTCCGATCCGTAATACGCTTTTTAATGCTCATACGAATCTCCTCATCGCAGACATACGGAATAAATAGGTATGAAGTATCAGTTACTCTAATAAACACTCGTTCATCTCCTTCAATAATCTGATACCAGCCATCCTCGGTCATTTTATTCATTAACGTCTCCCATTGTTCCTCTGACACTTCCCATTCAGACGAATATAAAAACGAGCCAAGATCTGCTAAAGACCTTCCCAACTCTCTATCCTCGGCCACAATATACGAACCCAAATACTCCTTTTCTCGTTTCATTATACTTCGCAACCCTATTTCTGTAGTTATCGACAGTATCACAAATATAATAACAAATATAAGAATAACCGAAAGGATTATTCTCCTTCTCGTTTTTCTGAGTGACTTTTCTTTTGACATAAAGCATTCCTCCCAGTCCGTTAATCATATCGCAGTTAAAAATGCCCGGCTGCAGCATTATACTTTTCAACAAGACCTTTATCAAATACATACTTCATTATTTTTTTAGCGGTCAAGTTTGAAAACCAACCTGACCACCCTGTAAAAAATGTTCGGAACTTATCAGGGCTTCCCGACCATATTATCCACCCTTTGTTTTTTCTGCCTGAATTGATCGACAGATAGTCTATAAAACTCTCATCTCCTAAAGAGGAAAACCCACCCAGTATGTTCGGGAAAACCGTTCCATCACTGGCCACTATGCATCCATGAGTTTTCTTCAAAAAGCCGTATGCCATATTAGACGAGTAGTAGTCATAATGCCCGCAATTGCAGCCAAGAAGGATTATTAATTTGATTCCCGTATTGATTTTTATTTTAGTAAAATCCGAATAACGGAAGCTGTTTACACCATCGCCTGTCCCAATAGATGTGGGGCTACCATGAGTATCAATCAGCATAGCGTCACAAGAATTCTCATTCAACGCATTCCAATCATCAATGAACTTTTTCGCATTTTTATACTCATTATACAAGACCGTACCGCTTTCTACGCTCGTCTCCCGAATGACGTAGTTACACATATCACTTGCAAAGGAAATGGCTTCATTTTTCCACTCAGCCAAAGCCATGGCCACTGTGCAGTACTGCCAGCTATACGCTGCCGATCTCCCGTCCGGATCATAAAATCTAACCGGATCATTTCCGCTGTAAACAAAGAGACTTTCTATTGCCTCTTCATTTCCATAAAAGAAACTCTCCAGATCATCATAACTGATGAAACGTTTAATATGAGGATCATAATATCTTGTTTCCAAACAGTAGAGACCGGATTCTTCATCAAAATAATAGCCTCGGTATCGAATCGGATTCCTTTTAGCTACAGCCTGATCCCCCTGGCTTTCAATGGTATCACCCCATACGTCATAAGAGTAAGTGCAGACTTCCTCTCCTTCGGCATTTACTATTGCGACAACATCTCCAAATATATCGTATTGATAATAATACGCCTCTCCATTCCATTCAAATCCAACCAGTTCGAAGTTTCCATCATAGGTATAATAGATCGGATCCTCTGATAGTTCCGCAATCAGATCTCTACCCTCATAAATATATCGTGTTTGAAGCCCGTTTACATTCTTAGCTGTACGAAGTCCATGATAATCATATTCATAAGCAGCTTGCATCTCTCCAGTGGTTATTTCAGCCAGTTTTCCGCCTGCCCAGGAAAATTCGGCTCCATTATAATATTTTGCCGGTTTTCCGAGGATATCATACGTGATCATCTGACCATCATATTTTTTCAATTCGTCATTCCAACCTTTGTCATATGAATACGTGTGGACAGTTTCCATCCCATCCACATTTGTAGTCACCTGAAGGATATTCCCGTAAGCATCATAAGCATACTCATTTATCGTGATTTTTTCACGCCCGATCTCTTCATCCTGAACAGTCAGGGAATCACAAATCACATACCCCTGAGAATTATATTTTATTGTATGTTCTTCCTCGCCGATACGATAAACTAACGTTCTCGTAGAAGAATCATAAGAAAGCAGTTCCCCCGACAAGTCTCGGGGAATCTCGGTCCCATCGCTTCCATCAGTCAATACAACTATGTCTCCATGCTCATAAGCATTTTCCTCGCAAGATAATATCTGGCTTTTTCTCACATTATCAGTTGCGCCAAATGAATAATCCGCTCGATAAAGAGGATAATCGAATAAATAGCTAATAGAATAATCTGCAGTATCAATGGATAAATAATTACCAAAGCAATCATATGCGTAGGTTCCATATGGGCGCCCATCTTCACTCAACTGAGTCAGGAGGCCATTATCGTCATAATCAAAAGTGTATGTCCTGTTATTTCGGTACGTGATCAAATTATACTCTTGATCGTAACAATATTCCTCGGACTGTATGTCATGATAATCAATTACTTCACTGAAACAGGATGTTTCGATACCTTTTATACATATACCATTGATATAGTATTCTTTTTTATTTTCTCCTTCGGTGATTGAGTATTTATTCTGCCCGACATACAGATCCGTGAGCCTGCCGTTCTCATATACGTACCTTAACTCCTTTTCAGTTCCGTCCGAGAAAAGAACTATGGTTTTAGACGGCATGTCACTATCCAGGCCTTCATAGTAATAGCTTTTTTCATACTCATCGGTTAAGTATCCGACATCTCTTCTCAACAGTCTGTCGTAACAAACAACTCCCTCTCCATCTTCTAAATATACATAATAATCGGAAACAGGAAAGGAGTCTGCATTACGCGGGTTAGTCTCTGATAACCAGATTTCGAAGGAATCTGCTACTCCATCGAAGTCGCTGTCTCCGGAAGCGATTACATAGCCCTTTCCGTCTATGAAAGTAACGGATAGCGGATCTGTTTTCATAGAATAGCCATATGAATTCCTAATGACTGCAGCAAAATCTGAATATTCCATCCACGACGGAAGGATCTCCGTGCAAACAGGACTGTCTTTTTTAAGAAGCCCAAAAACCAATTCGCCTTCTTTTCGACCATAAATATCCATAGTGACAGAGTCGTTTTCTGAACGATAGTTCAACCATGTTTTATTATCTTCTTCAAACATGTTTAATTCAGGAAGCGTATTTCTGGCTCCCAAACTAATGAACTCCGAAATGGTATCATCGGTCTCATATGAGCCGGCATATATTTCAATAAAACCCGCAGAAAGTGCTTCATTGGCCTCTATTCTGTTTCCGGTGATCATAATGTTTTTATCAGCATTGATAGCACCATCAATAATCAGACTCGAACAATAAATATTGACCGAGCCAAGCTGAGAAAGAAGAAAGGCTGAACTTTTGATCGTTACCTTTGAGGCAGAAATAGTAATATTTTCGGATGCTGCCAGCGGCCGATCGATAATAACTTCATCTCCGGCGATAGAGATGAAGCGATTAACATAACATGGGGTTTTCAAAAGGACTACGCCACCACTGCAGGACAAAGTATCCTTGATCTCTGTGTCCTCTTTTAAAAAGCCTAAAAGATTATTCCGCACTATTGAAGGAATAACATAATTATCTGGTCGAGAGAAACTCCTTCCGTTTATCCGGATACTGTCCGCAAGAAGAACGTGGTTGCTCTCATCCCCGATGTGTTGCAAATTCTTTTTCGTAGATGCATGCACATTCGCGGGAGTCATTTCCAAAAATAATAGTATGGCCAGTAATAATGCGATTAGTCTTCGGCCAAGGTTCTTTGTTCTTTGTTCTTTCATAGTTCCCTTGCTCCCTCTTTCTTGACTCAATTACGTTTCACATATATAGTGTATATTATACAGTATCTTAGCTCATGTTTCAACAATGAAAGCATGCTATCAGCCGGCACAGATTTCATAGTTTCTGATCAGTTTTCCAATCATTTTCCGTGATCCGCGTGGAAGAGAATAAACAGAAAACCATCACAGAACTCTTTGACGGTTATAACGGCGATTACATCCCGGAAGAAGTCGATTAGGGAACGCCTGAAGGAATAGAGGTGTGGTAAAACAGGAGATATTCTCAAAAAAGTGATCGATATTATATATGCGGAGTTAGAGATTACAGCAAGATGACCATAGAATCACACCTGCCCTTCAGCGTCATGCCGAAGGGCAGGTGTATTATCCCATGTTATATGCTGCTTCCCAGAAGTTGTTCTCGTGGCCGGCGCAGGTCTTAAAGATCTCACACAGTTTCTCGCGTTCCGGATCATTTGCCCCCTCCGCCAGGCGGTCCACCAGGTCGATCCAGGCATCATTGCCCGCTACATAGCCTTCGCTCGTGTAAGCCTCGAACCAGCTGCGATACGGCGAGGTCGCGATCGTGTCCGCACTCTTATCGGTCCACACGCGGGCAATGTGCGCGTAGAGCCAGGAGCACTGCAGCAGGGCCGTCAGGCCGTACAGCGCCGGGCCGTCCGCGGTCTGATGCAGATACGCCAGATAGTTTTTTCCCGCCTCCGACAGGCCGGTCGTTTCGATCTGCTCCGCGGTGATGCCGAGCTCCTTCATGTTCGGAATGTGCACGTGCTGCAGCTCCTCCTGCACGACCCCTGTCGTGCCGTCGACGAAGGCCAGCACCTCCTCGGTATTCGCGTGTGAGCGAATGACTGCGAGGATCTTGATGTACTCCTGCAGGTAGTAATAGTCCTGCAGCATATAATAGCGAAAACGCGCGGGCGCCAGTGTGCCGGCCGCCATCTCCTGTACGAACGGCTGCGCGACCGCCTGCTCCCAACCGCCTTTTACGGTCTCTGCCAGTTTCTCTGAAAATTTCATCTCGGAATCTCCTCTGTTTTAGTCATGTTTATTCAGGACACGAATGCGAGGACATCCGGGATTTATATCCGGAGTCTGCCCTGCATTCGGTCCTCCCTTTCGTGACTGCGGTAA
>ONPC01000113.1 GCA_900319565.1 uncultured Eubacteriales bacterium
GTGAGGGCGTCGACCTCGCTGACCCTCTCGATCTCGTCGCCGAAAAACTCGATCCTGAGTGCCGTATCAGAGCTCTCCACCGGGAATATCTCCAGCACGTCGCCACGCACGCGGAAGGTGCCGCGCTTGAAGTCCATCTCGCCGCGCACATATTGGATGTCGATCAGGCGGTCAATGACCTCCTCGCGGCTTTTTTCCATGCCGGGGCGCAGGGTGAGCACCATGTTTTTGTAGTCGATCGGGCTGCCCAGGCCGTAGATACAGGAAACCGAAGCCACGATGATCACGTCCCTCCGCTCTGCCAGTGAAGCGGTCGCGGAGTGGCGCAGTTTGTCGATCTCATTATTGACCGACGAGTCCTTCTCTATATAGGTATCCGTCGAAGGCACGTAGGCCTCCGGCTGGTAGTAGTCATAGTAAGATACAAAGTATTCGACGGCATTGTCCGGAAAGAATTCCTTGAATTCGCTGTATAACTGTCCGGCCAATGTCTTGTTGTGGGCGATGACCAGCGTCGGCTTCCCGAGCGCCCGGATCACGTTCGCCATGGTGAAGGTCTTTCCGGAACCGGTCACGCCGAGCAGCGTCTGGAACTGGTTTCCGTCTTCGAACCCCCGCACCAGGTCTTCGATCGCTTTCGGCTGATCGCCCGTCGGCTGATACTCCGACACCAGATGAAACTTAGCTTTTTCCAACGGTTCCATAAACCCTCCATCGTATAAAACAGATGGCGTCGGTCCGAAACCAACGCCATCCTAGTAAGGCAGCCTGTCTGTGCCGCCCTCATACTCCCGCAATGCGAGAACTTCTGTCCCCGGTGGCCGGGGACACTGAGTTGTTTTTCATTTAAAATTTCAGCATCATCATTTTGATCAGTTCATTGAGCATTTTTTCGCTGACCAGAGAATCGTCACTGGTCAAATCCAATACCCACTTTCCATTGATCTTAAGAACGCGGACCGTATCTGTGGTGTAATCTTCGTCCTTATCACCCTTGTAGTCCAGTCTCAGCGTAACGTCATAACCGTCCGTGATCGCCTGTGCGTCGATCTCTGCAAAACTCTTGTATGCCGAAGTGAGCACCGCCACTACCTTATCACAGTAGTCATTCGCGTCTTTCGCTTTAGCGCCGTTACTTACCAGCAGTTTCTTGGTAGAACTTTCACCCGTGGAAAGGGAATCGATCTTTGCCTTCAGATCTGTTGCGATCTTCTGATACTGTCTTGAAATGCCTGCAAGAACCGTCGGATCCAGTTCTTTTTTATCCTGGATGCTATAGGAGTATTTCAGATTCTTTCCGACCTTGTTCTCATGCTGGTCGAAAGATGAAGACATGGCCAAACCGAGGTCCATGTTATTCAGTATCTTAACGTATTCCTCTTTACCCAGGAGTGTAAAACCTTCTTTTGTCGTCTTTATCGTATCATTGTATAACTTCTCAACGGCTTTCGGATAGCATGCAAAATAATCCGATGAATCGGTGGACTTCGAGTTCATGGCGCTAACAAGCTTCTTGATCGGAGTGCGATAACTGCTTCCGAATACATTGATCAGAAGAATGATGACCAAAACGACCGCTACCAAAGCAAATCCGATGATCGCGAACCATTTGCCCATGCCGCCTTTTTTCTTTTCGCCGTCTGCACCGGATGCATCGGGTGCTACGGATACAAAAGGCTGTGCTGCAGGCGCTGCCTGCTGTACTGCCTGGGGAACTGCAGCCTGTGCTACCTGTGCTGCTTTAAGCGCTTCTTCCTTAGCCCGGGCTTCTGCTTCGGATTTCGCCTGTGCTGCTGCCGCCTGCGCCGCCTGCTGTGCTTCTGCGGTAGCCGCGACCTGTGCCGCCTGCTGTGCCGCTGCCTGTTGCTGTGCTGCCGCTGTAGCCGCCGCTGCCGCTGCTGCCGCCTGGTTTGCCGCAAGCTGGTCCTGCACTGTCTGCGCCGCCGCTGCCGCCTGCTGCTGCTGTGCTGCGAGCTGATCCTGTGCCTGTGTCGCCGCTGCTGCCGTCTGGTTTGCTGCAAGCTGATCCTGCACTGTCTGTGCCGCCGCTGCCGCCTGCTGCTGCTGTGCTGCAAGCTGACCCTGAGCAGTTGCCGCTGCCGCGGCTGCTGCTGCCGCACCCTGCGCCGCCTGCTGAGCGATCGGTGCCGTTAACCTGGAACCGCAATTCAGGCAGAAATTCTGATTGTCTTCTGCCGGTGTTCCGCATTTTGAACAATACTTCATAGCTAGCCCTCCATTTATATCTTCATACCACAAAGTGTTAAAACACTTTCACTGTTCATGTGCTCACGGTGTTTTCATGAGCTCCTGGATCGCCGTCTGCAACTGATTGTCGTCCTCATCCGTCGGATCCTTCTTGTTTTTATAATTCTCGGACAGTTCCACTTCGATGTCCGGCTTGATGCCGACTCCATGGATACATACATCCGCCGGTGTATAGTACGAGGACGATGTTACCTTGATGCCGTCCTTCTGACCTGGGAGATTATAGACCTGCTGTACGATACCCTTTCCGAAGGTCGTCGTTCCGATGACCTTTGCGCGGCCGCGCGCCTGCATGGCTCCGGCAAATATCTCGGAAGCGCTGGCGCTGTTTCCGTTGACCAGAACGACCATGGGAAGCGTCTCATCTTGCCCCGTCTTCGAACGGTATTCGTTTTTACGCCCCTGCTTATCCTGCGTATAGATGATCAAGCCGTCATCCAGGAATTTATCACACATTTCATTGACCGTGTGAACCAGTCCGCCCGGATTCTCGCGAAGATCCACGATCAGCTTCTTCATGCCTTTTTTGCGCAGATCGTCGAATATTTTATCAAACTGCGTGGAGGTCACCGAATCGAACTCTGCCACATAAATATAGCCGATGTCATCCGTGACCATCCTTCCGGAAACCGTGTCGACCTCAATCTTCCGGCGCTGTACGTGGAAATTCATCTCTTTGCCGTCGCGGATCATGACCAGATCCACGTAGGAATTCAGTTCACCACGGATCGTCGCTGCGGCATCCGACAGGTTCATCTCCGTTACATCAACGCCCGCAATGGTCCTGAAGACGTCTCCGACCTGCAGACCGGCTTCCTCGGCGGGCGACCCCATGAACACCTTCATGATCTTACATCCGGTATACTCGGTCTCGTTCGTGGGGACGACCGAAACTCCGATACCATAGTAAGTGCCGTTGGAGGCATCCATCATTTTGTCGAATTCTTCCTGTGTATAGTACACAGAGTACGGATCCCCCAGAGACTTCATGACGCCTCTGCTGATCTCGGTCAGCATCGCTTCGTCATCCACTTCATACAAAAAGGAACTGCGAATGCTGTTGCGAAGCGCGCGGATCTGCTTCAATGCTTTATCCTCAAAAGACTTCGCATCCTCGACCTGCACGACTCCGGCAGAGTCGTTATTAAAGATCAGCCGTTTTGCGATATAAAGCCCGCCGCCCACAAATACGGTCAGCAGGATACCGCAGATCAGCCCTTTAAGGAACAGTTTTTTATCCATTTGATGTTTTCATCCTTCCCGTTTATCAAATCAATACTCGATGGACTCCATGTATTTCATGTAGCGCACTACCATCAAGGCGATCTTGAAGGTGATCGCATCCTCAAACACGCGCAGATCCAGTCCCGTCGCCTTTTGGATCTTATCCAGGCGGTAGACCAGCGTATTGCGGTGAATGTATAACTGCCGCGCCGTTTCCGACACGTTCAGGTTGTTCTCGAAAAACTTGTAGATCGTGGTCAATGTCTCGTCGTCGAAATCATCGGGTGACCGGTTATCGAAGATCTCCTTGATGAACATCCGGCACAGCGGCATGGGCAGCTGATAGATCAGGCGGCCGATGCCCAGATTTGCGTAGGCAATGATGTTCTTACCGCTGTAGAAGATCTTACCGACATCCAGCGCCATCTTCGCTTCCTTATAGGAACGCGAGACTTCCTTGATCTCGTTGATGATGGTTCCGTAAGCGACGCGCGCGCTGATCATAGCCTCGGTGTTGAGCATGTCCAGGATGGTCCGTGCCACCTGCTCCATCTCCTCATACCCGTCGGACATCTTGAGTTCCTTCACCATGATGATGTTCTTTTCGTCGACCGCGGTGACGAAGTCGCGGGACTTGTTGCTCGCGAACAGGCCGCGCACCGTCTCTAAAGCATTATTATCGCGCTCGTTCTTTGTTTCGATAATGAATACGACGCGCCGTACCGATGTCTCGATGTGAAGTTTCTTCGCACGGTTATAGATATCTACCAGAAGCAGATTATCAAGCAAAAGATTCTTGATGAAGTTATCCTTATCATAACGCTCTTTATATGCCACCAGAAGGTTCTGCAGCTGGAAGGCAGCCATGCGGCCCACCATATAAGCATCGTCGTTGTTGCCCTTCACCAGCAGGATCAGTTCGAGCTGCTGCTCGTCGAACACCTTAAAGAACTGGTATCCGTTCACTACCTGGCTGTCGGCAGGCGAATCGGCAAATGCAATGATCGCGAACTCCCGCGTCTCAGCATCGTCAAACGTCGAGGCCAGTATTTTCCCTTCGACATCGCTGACACACAGATCGATCCGGGATATTCCCTTTAATCCTTCTACTATGGACTGTAAAACTTGGTTTGAGATCATCTTCTACTCCCTGTCGTTCATTCGCTTCGTTGTTATGATACGACCTATCTGTTAATCCGACCCTACAGGGCAGAATCATACATATGATTATTATACCAAAGAAACCACGAAAAATAAAGCAGTATTTTGAGGAAAAGGAGAGGCAAATCCTCTCCCAAAAGCCGTTGCCGTGGTTACAATCTGATGATAAACCGCGTGTTTGCAATTGCAACACGCGGTTTACTATCCGGGTTCTATTTAGGGCTTCTCATACCTTTTTCGGATCTCATCCGAATCCAAAACACTCTCCGAGAATTTGTGATATTTCCAAAGCAGTGAATAAGAAAAGGCTGCCACATAATCGTGACAGCCTTCTTCTATGGTTTCGCAATAGCAGCGAAATAAAAATCTGAATTAGTTCAAGATCGCCATCTCAGTATCCTTATCGAAGATGTGGATACGGCTCATATCGAGTGCGAACTGAACAACATCGCCCGGACGAGCGGTTGTACGAGGGTTAACCTTCGCGGTGAAGGAAAGATCCTCAACATCGAAGTACAGAAGTACTTCAGAACCAAGAAGCTCGTATACACGGATGGTAGCCTTGATGATGCTGTCCTTAGAAGTCTCAAGGAACATCTGCTCATCATGGATATCCTCAGGACGGATACCGAAGATAACTTCCTTACCAACAACGCCTGCCTCTTCCAGAACCTTCGCCTTAACATCCGGGATGGTTACCTGATGCTCGCCGAACTTAGCGACAACCTTGCCGTCTTCTCTCTCGATCAGAGCGTCAATGATGTTCATCTGAGGAGAACCGATGAAACCTGCAACGAACTTGTTAGCGGGCTTATCATACAGGTTCTGAGGTGTATCAACCTGCTGAATGAGACCATCCTTCAGAACGACGATACGGGTACCAAGTGTCATAGCCTCTGTCTGGTCATGGGTTACGTAGATGATGGTTGTTTCAAGTCTCTGGTGAAGCTTGGAGATCTCGATTCTCATCTGTACACGGAGCTTTGCATCGAGGTTTGAAAGAGGCTCGTCCATAAGGAATACCTTAGGGTTACGAACGATTGCACGACCCATGGCAACACGCTGTCTCTGACCACCTGAAAGA
>ONPC01000147.1 GCA_900319565.1 uncultured Eubacteriales bacterium
CCTCTCGGAGCAGGCGGACTTGTATCCGCCGATGTGCCTGCAACACCGACGAAGTTTAGCGTCAATAGCATTCCTATAGATATAATATAAAGCCAACTAAAGAAATAAAAAAACATCTAAAGTTGTTGACAAAACGCAACTAAAGTTATATAATTGTGACACAATATAATTGAATTGAATGAAATGACACAAAAACGAATATGGAGGTAATAAGCTTATGATTTGTCCGAATTGCGGAAGCGAAAATGTTCAAGCCTTTACAGAGCAATATACAACGGGCGAGATGCGTGGAAAGAGTAAGCAAAAAGGTTTTGGCGGATGCAAGGCCTGCATAGGAACCATTATTCTGGGACCGATTGGCTTTTTCTGTGGATTGTGCGGAATGGGTAAAGGCAAAGGGAAAATAGTAGATACCAGACAAACCAAAACGGATATAGTTTTTTGCTGCTTGAGTTGCGGTTATAAATTCAATGCAAATGATCTACCACAAAACAAGGGCCGATAGTATATGGATCGCCCTCATGAAAATGGGCGCGAAGACCGGATGCCATCAAAGGGCAGACAGGAGTTTCTTTTTTCGCGGATACCAGTTCCCCGTATGTGCCAGATGTTGCGGCGTTATATGCGGAGAATTAATGGCTTTGCTTCACGCTCCGAAAGAACATCCTATTTGTAAAAGCGGGATCATGATGGGGACAATGCTTTTGGATTGGGGCGTGCAGTATCTCGATATCAAAGAATCAAATAACACCAGAAGGTTTGTATCCGGGATATTGGGCGGTTATGGAGCTTGGACCATCTACAGGATTGTTTGTAAAAGGGTGCTCGCCGGTATTATCGGTGAATAAAAGTTGAAAGAATGAACCCGAACTGTTTATTCAGTCCGGGTTCATTTTGTAAAAATACGGTGTTCTATTGACCTTTCGTTCATAAAAGTGTATTATAAGAGTGAACATTCGTTCATGAAAGTGTGATGAAAGGCACATGATTCGTTCATAAAAATGTAAAAACAGCCATTTGATTCGTTCATAAAAGTGGAGGAACCGATGAAAAGAGAGATATATAACGCTTTGAAAGCTTGGAAATCGTCAGAAGACAGGAAACCCCTCATATTAGATGGAGCTCGCCAGGTTGGAAAGACTTGGATCATTAAAGAGTTTGGCGAAAGAGAATATCAGAAGGTTGCGTATTTGAATTGCGACAGATTGGCTGAGATGAAGACATTGTTTTATGATTTTGACGTAAAACGATTGCTTCGTGCTTTTTCGTCGATCGTAGATATGCCCATCCTTCCGGGTGAAACATTGATCATATTGGATGAGATACAGGAGGCTCCCGGAGGAATTACGGCATTAAAGTATTTCTGTGAAGAGGCGCCGGACTACCACATCATCTGTGCGGGAAGTCTTTTGGGGATAAACCTACATTCAGGGACCGGTTATCCTGTTGGAAAAGTAGATGAACTGCGTATGTTTCCGATGACGTTTGAGGAGTTTTTGGACGCGACGGGGAATTCAGTTCTTTTGGAGGAAATGAAACGACGCCATTGGGAGGAGTTATCACCGATGTCGGTAAAACTCGTTGATCTGCTGCGTCAGTATTATTACGTGGGTGGTATGCCCGAAGTAGTCGACTGCTACGTACGAACTCAAAATCTTCATAAGGTGAGGGAGATTCAGAACCGAATACTTAAAGATTATCATTTGGATTTTGCCAGACATGTTCCGACTGATCAATTACCGAGAGTTACAGCGGTCTGGGATTCATTGCCCTCACAGTTGGCACGAGATAATAAGAAGTTTATTTATGGCGTGATCAAAAAAGGAGCCAGAGCCAGAGAGTACGAAAATGCGATCCAATGGTTGCTTCACGCCGGGCTGGTACATAAGATCAGCAGAGTGAATTCGATCCAAAGGCCGTTGAAGTTTTATGAGGATGTAAGTGCTTTTAAACTGTTTATTCTGGATTTAGGATTACTGGGAGCCTTAGTAGATGTATCTGCGAGGGAAATTCTTACCGAGGAGAATTTTTTTGTGGAGTACAAGGGGGCATTTACAGAACAGTTTATAGCACAAGAGATGTTGGCGTCGAATTACAAATTGTACTATTACTCAAAGGAGAATTCTCCCTTGGAGATCGATTTCATAATTCAGAAGGAATTCATTTACCCGATCGAGGTAAAGGCGGAAGAAAACCTGAAATCTAAAAGTTTGAGAAGTGTATACAGTGAAAATTCATCGTTGAAGCCGGTTCGCTTTTCGATGGCAGGTTATAAGGAGCAGGACTGGGTCATCAATGTTCCTCTCTACCTGGCACGGGTATGGATGGAGGGGGCAGACTGACCATGGATACAATTCATTTACTGAAGTATTCCACCACCAACACCTATCTGATCCGGGGCAGGGGCGGCTACCTGTTGCTGGACACCGGGTGGGCCGGGACGCTCCCTGCGTTTTACCGGGCGCTCGGGGACTTGAAGGTCGCGGCGCAGGAGATCCGGTACGTGTTGATCACGCATTATCATCCGGATCATATGGGAATCGCACAGGATATTACCAAAACAGGGGCGCAGCTCGTGATCGTGGACGTGCAAAAGAATTTTGTGCATGGAAGCGACGCGATCTTCGCGAAGGAGGCAAAAACGCCGTTTACGCCGGTCGATGAGAGCCGGGCGCAGGTCATCTCATGCGCGGAGAGTCGGGCGTTCCTGAAAGACTTTGGGATCGAGGGCGAGATCCTGCATTCGCCGGGACACAGCGATGACAGCATCTCGTTGTGGCTGGATCAGGGGGTGCTGTTTGTCGGCGACCTGAACCCATTGTATGAGAGGGAGATGCACCTCGGGACGCAGATCGATGCGACCTGGGAAATGCTGCTCGCGAAGAAACCGAAGA
>ONPC01000003.1 GCA_900319565.1 uncultured Eubacteriales bacterium
ACAACTCTTCTGGTGGCTTTTTGAAGATTCCACCGGTGGGCTGTCTAGTTAATTGCCCCTTGAGAAGTTTCGAAAAACGTGCTATACTCTACAGAGCCCAAAATGTAGCAGAAGGGCACGTAGAAACACGAGAAAAGGAGGCGCACATTCTTTTAATGTGCCTGCAAAACATGAAACGATTTACTAGCATTGCACTGTCCGCATGCCTGTGTCTGGCGCTCGCCGGTTGCAAGACCGACGATAAGACCACTACGGCAGCGGCTGAAACAACAACTGTTGCAACGGCAGAAACAACGACCGCACCGGCCGTCACTACAGAAGCCACCACCGCATCGGTTACCACTACAGAAACAACGACCGCAGCTCCGACTACAGCGGCTCCCACCACTGCAGCGCCTACGACCGCAGCCCCGACTACGGCAGCTCCGATCCCGGAGGATCCTATGTACAAAATTCCCGAAGATACCAGCGTTAAGATCTCCGATCTGGCATCCAAATACGGCTTCACCTTCGGCGGTTGCATCGGCAACGGCGAGATGAACAACGCCGGCTACAAATCCATGATCGCTGACAATTTCGCCAGTGTCACCGCAACGAACGAATTGAAGGCCTACTCCCTGCTCAACCAGGCTGAGTCGAAGAAGAACGCAGACGGCATGCCCGGCATGTATTTCGGAAATGCCGACAAGATCGTAAAGTGGGCCCAGGAGAACGGCATCGGCGTTCGTGGCCACGTTCTGGTCTGGGACGCTTACATGACCGACTGGTTCTTCCGCGAAGGCTACGACAGCAAGGGCGAATATGTCGACGCCGAGACCATGAAGAAGCGCCTCGAGTACTACATCGACGCAGTCATTACCCACTTTGAGACCGAGTTTCCCGGCGTCGTTTACTGTTGGGACGTGGTCAATGAAGCGGTCGGCGACAGTGCGAGCGAGTATGCGGCGGGCGATCCCTGCCATATCCGTACGAAGCGCAACGGCGACGACAACATCTTCTACACGAAAGTCGGCGAGGACTACATCTACCTGTCCTTCCTCTATGCACGCAACACCGTCGAGAAGCTCGGCGCGAACATCAAGCTATTCTACAACGATTACAACACCTTCATGAGCGCAAAGCGCAATGCGATCATCGAGCTGGTTAAGAACATCAACTCCTACGCGAAGAATGCGGACGGCACCGATCGCAAGCTCTGCGACGGCGTTGGCATGCAAGGTTACATTGGCGGCTACGGCACACAGTCCGGCTGCATGAATAAGGGCGATATCGAAAATATCCGTCTGGCCATCGTTAAGTATGCTGAACTCGACGTTGAAGTCCACATGACCGAAGTTGCAGTCCGCAACTATAACGGCGACGAAGAGACCGTCGAGAAGCACGCCCGCTTCTACGCCGACCTGATGAACATGCTGAAGGACATCAACGGCGACGGAACGCTCAGCGCTCACGGCAAGTTCACAAACTTCACTTCCTGGGGTCTGTGCGACAACCCGAAGCTTCCGAAGAACAACTACTCTTACAAGATGAACGGTCCGTACTGCGGCCTGTTCAATGAGAAATATGAGCGGAAAAACTCCTTCTACTATGTGTACAACGTACTGCAGAACGATTGATCTACGGATGAAAAAGGCATAAAAATACACCAGAAAAGCGGAGGTGTCGCGATGCGACACCTCCGCTTTGTTAATCTCCGTCTACTGTTTTTTATCGATCCAGTCTTGAAGTTGCTCATTGACCTTCTCCATAACTGACCCATAGTCATGAGGAGAAGAAAAAAACTGATCTACTAAATCAGGAAAATTCGGATTGAGTACATACGACTTTCCTTGTTTTAAATAAAAACTCTCTATCAGTGTTCTAAGGTCATTCTCATATGATTGAAGAATCAAAAACTCTTCCGGTGTAATATCCGGTATAAACCCAGTGAAGGCGCTTGAATCACACATCCCCAAAAACTGTGTTCTCTCGTTCCACCTGTCCTCATCTGCTGTACGCCAAAAAAGCAGAGAGGCGATTCTTGGATCCGAGTAGCATGCGGAAAGAACCTGAAATGCGAGATCCTTTTTTTCCGAAAACGCCGAAATTCCATAAGAACCAGAACCTGGAGAAGAAAGATATAATTCCGGAGCTAAAACATATTCTGTATAGCCCTCCGGGTAGTCATAACCATCTCCAGAAAAGCCGATAAATGCACATGCATTCCCGGCTACCTGATCCATTGTTGCTATATCGATCAATACCCCTCTTTGATAATCAGAGTAAATGTCTTGAAGGAGCTCCTGGAATTCTACTTGTTTAGTCAAATCCACAATCTCATTGCTTTTCCAATGATATGAGGAATATGTTACCTCTGAAATCTGAAAAAGGGAAGCAACAAGATACAAACTAACTCGAGGCAACATAGCTATCTTTGGCAAGTCAGGAATGTTTTCCATTATCTTTTGCAGAGAAGCATATGTTCCATCAAAATCTTCATCAAAAAAAGACTTGTACTCATCCTTTACACAAAGGAAATATTTCCCTTGCGTGTTTTGCTGTTTTCTCTGTCGCAATGGAATCGAGTAAATCGTCCCATTTACAGCAGTCCTATCCCATTCCACTTTTGCATACGAATTGTATAGTTTCTTATCCTCTTCTGCTACTAAATAACTGTTCAGTGGCAGTAATTCTTTCTGCACAAACGGAACTAAATCCACTATACCATGCTGCCATAAACATCCAGATAGAATATCAGGTGTAGTTCCGTCTTTCTTTCGTTCATCCAACCATTCCACGTATTCCTCGTTAAGTAGATCTATCCGCGGTGTGAATTCAACTCGACAGTCAATGCCTTTATCATCCAAAAATCTTTGGATTTCTGCTTGTGTTTCTTCTGAAATATATGCAGTAATGTGAACCGCCCATATCACTTTTGGTCTGGGATCATCTTCTGTGTAATCTTCCTTCGAACTCACGGTATTATACGTAAATGGCGAAGTTCCAGACGGCTCTGAAGCATCTGACATATCTGAAGTATGACAGGACGTAATAAGTAGCGCTAGGATCAGTAAAACAGCCAGAACCGCATACCTTCTTTTCATTCTACTCATCTCCTCAAATAATTGTTTTGTATCCACTACGGAACAAATGTAAATAGATTCTTCGTATATACTCCCCCATTGTACCCTACAAGATGGTACGAAGAGACACTATAGTAATCTATACTTATTCCATCCACCGAGGGAGGACTGACTGTCACGGCACCAACGTGTCCATCCGCCAAGGTAATAGATCCAGAAGTGGATCTGCTGAGATCTTCCCAGAAAAACTCCGCAGAAACATTTGCATCCGTTCCAGTAGGCAAAGAAGTCCAAGTTGTCGCAAATGCATCTGTCAAATAACCGCTGATTCCATTATCAAGTTTGTACGTAATCGAATTCGGGTATCCCATAGTTCCCTCATCATGATCGCCATAGGCTCCGACCGAGGTCGTCTGCCATGCTATAAACAATATTGCAACAAATACGGAAATCATTTTTTTCATTTGCATAACCCTCCTAAATAGTTTTTACGTTCACTTAGTCTTCGCGACTAGTTAATTGTAATATAGCAGATAAAAAAATCATGTCAATAGATGAATGCAAAAACCCGTGGCGGAAAACATACCCCACAGAGTTTCAATTATTTCGTATATCCAAATGCAAAGATGGAGTATTTCTTCATCGCTTTCTTCCATTATTTCTTTGGTGGTGCAGTCAACCACTCATCGCACTTTGAAAGCAATCGCTTTTGAGAAATCTCCGTTCCAGAAGTCATCTGCGGAAATATAGCCGCTTCCCGAGGTTCCATCTTTATGTACACTTCCATAGCAGCTCTCACCGATTATGGAGTATGGGAAGATCGTATTTCGCGGTATCGTCACCCTTTTCAATTCATCCCCGGTGGTTTCATCGATCATGAGGCAATCGTTTGGCCACTCTTCAAAAACACCTATCAGATGATCATCACTCCAAACGCCCCTGAATAAAGTATAGTTCAATTCACGAAAGCATTCTCCGTTATATCGATATAGCTTCGTTTTTCCGGATCCAGACACGGCTGTGGCAAAAAAATCCTTACAAAAGCATACGTTTATGATCGGCTCGTTGTCTAAAATTGTTACCAATTCTCCAGTTGCAATATCATAATCGTAGATACGCATTTTAAACCGGCTATATCTCTCTGCAATGTACTCCTCCACGCTAAGATCCTTAAACTCTTCCGGGCATTCGAACCCGAACATGTTTCCGTCGGGTGCCATGTAGGGAAGATCCGTATAGGAATACTGGAAGTACAAATGGTCTCCACGTATTTCACGTTGCGAAACCATCGCGTTGTATCCCTGTTCTCTGAATACCTCGGTAAATGTTCCATCCTTCAGGTCGAAACGAACCAGTCCACAGGTATCCACCGCCTGCTTTTCACCAATCACCCACTGTGGTTCCCCATTCTCTCCTTTCAACTCGATCATTTCATATTGAGTAGAGTAAGTGGCAAACAAAGCATCCTTTGAAAAAAATACATTATTCGCCTGAACATAGGTCGGGATCCTTCCGAGCAACCTCCGATTTTCTCCTCGTTGATCCGAGCTGTAGACTTCTCCGGAAAACCGATCCATAAAATAACAGTTGTCTCCCTGAAGCATCACAGTATCCGTAAAAAATTCATAAGCTATGCAACCCTTTTTGATCACCTCGCCAGTATGCGACTTTTGTCCACGCTCATGTTCACATCCCGGATCAAAGCAAAATACCAGATCCAGCCCGCTCTTCACATCATAGATTTGTAATCGTTCATGATTATCATGATACAGAGCCATGTCCTCTGTAAGGAAACCATTTCTCATATAATAATTGCAATCGAAACCTCTATCTGCCACCGATATTTGCGAAGTGGGTGTCGTCTCTACATCGCTCTCCGTTATCTGCGCGCCTGTCGTTGCATTTGTATCGCTCTTGCAAGCACATAACATAAAGCAAGTTCCCAAAAGCACCATCTGCCTGATCCTATGTTTCATGGGAGCCTCCACTATTATTTCTTATTGATCCATTTTCTGATCTGATCGCTGATTTTCTCTATAACTGTCCCATAGTCTTTAGGAGAAGAAAAAAACTGGTCCACCGCATTTGGAAAATTCGGATTGAGAATTTTCATGCTGTTCCCGCTCTGCTGAAGATAAAACTCACCCTCCAAGGTATTTAGATCATTATTATATGAACGTATTATTGCCCATTCTTCCAGTGTAATATCCGGTATGAAATTGTTAAGCGGGCTTGGCTCACATGTTTTCAAAAACCTTGTTCTCTCGTTCCACCTATCCTCGTCCGCAGTACGCCAAAAAATCAGAGACGCAATCTTCGGATCCGAATAGCATGCGGAGAGAACCTGAAATGCGAGATCCTTTTTTCCCGAAAAGGCTGAAATTCCATAGGAACCCGCTCCAGGAGCAGAAAGATACATTTCCGGAGCTAAGACATATTCTGTGTAGTCCTCCGGTATGTCATAATAATCCCGTAACTCTCCGGAAAAACCAATATACGCGCATGCATTTCCGTTAACCTGCTCTTCGGATTCTATATCGACCAGTACCCCGCTCTGATAATCTGCGTAAATGTTCAAAAGGAGTTCTTTAAAGTCATTTTGTTTAGTCAAATCAACGAACTCCTCTCTCTCCCAACAGTAGGTCGCATAAAGAATTAACTGCGTCTGATAAAATGAATAGGCATAATTCATGTCGAAGGATGGCACCATAGCAATTTTCGGAGAACCGGGAATGGCTCCTACTATTTTTCTAAGAGAAGCATAAGTTCCGTCAAAGCCTGCATCGAAGAATGATTTATACTCGTCGTTTACACACAGATAAAACCTACCTTGCGTGTTTTGATATTGTCTTTGCCGCACCGGAATCGAATAAATCACCCCATCAACTTTAGTTCTGTTCCACTCCACTTCTGCATATGCATCATACAGTTCCTGGCCCGCCTCGGACTCCAAGTAACTATTCAATGGCAATAATTCTTTCTTTACAAACGCAGCCAGATCCAGTACCCCATGTTCCCACAAGCAGCCCGTCAGAATATCCGGCGTAGTTCCTGCTTCTTTTTGACCATTAAGCCATTTCTCATATGCCGCTCCCCCCTCCATGATCAGCGGAGTAAACTCAATCTTGCAATCTATTCCCTTTTCATCCAAAAAGTTTTGGATCTGAACTTGTACGTCCTCCGAAATATATGCGTGAAAATTCACCGCCCAAACGATGCGCGGTCTGGAATCATCGTCCGGCAAATCTTCCTTAGAGTTCACCGTTTCATCTGAAGTCGACGAGGAAGCCACCGGTTTCGAAGAGTCTGAAGATCCTGACGGATTTGATTCATAACAAGATGTCAATACCAGTAATATAATCAGTAAAACATTCAGTATGATATGTCTTCTTTTCATCTACACTTCTCCCCAAAAAAATCCATAGCCAAAACCTACGGAACGCTTGTGTAGAGGGTATTCATATATGTACCTCCATTGCCTCCATAATACGTGATAGAGTGATAAGAAGATACACAATAGTATTCACCGGTCACGGCTCGCAAAGCAGGCGGACTAACTGTCACGGCACCATCATGTCCGGCCGCCAAATAAGTCGACTCCAAAGTGGACGTATCCCAGTTTTCCCAGAGGAAATACGCCGAAACATACGTATTTGTCCCGGTGGGAACCGATGTCCATGTTGAAGCAGATGCTGTCTTCTGATCAGCACTAATCGAATTATCTAAACTGAAATCTATGGATGGTGATCCCATAGAGCCCCCGTCGTGATCACCATAGGCTCCGACCGAGGTTGTCTGCCATACCATAAACGCCATTGCAACAAATACAGAAATCATTTTTTTCATTTGCATAACCCTCCTAAATAGTATTTTATGAATATTTACGTTCACCTAGTCTTCACGACTAATCAATTGTAATATAGCAAACAAAGAATGTCATGTCAATAGATGGAAGCAAAAAAATCTGTGGTAGAAAACATTTCTACCACAGATTTTCAATTATTTCGTATATCCAAACGCGAAGATCGTGAATTCTTTTTCTTCATCTCCCTCCGCCATCTTTACTTCGATGGTGTGGTCGGCTGCGGTCTCTTCATCAAGGATGATCGCCAGCCAGGGGTTGTTCCAACCGCCGGCGCTGTAACTCTCCACACGAGCTACATTGGCCTTCTGGTTGAAGGAAGGAGAGATCAGCGGCTTCACGGGCTCGCCGTCCACCAGGACTTCCACGGCGCCCGCAGCAGTTTTGTTGTTGCTGCGCTTATACGCCATGATCAGACTTTTGCAGTTTAAACGCATCGTGAACGATTCGCTTCCGCCGTTCTTCGTATGGCTCCAGTTATCGCCTAATTTTTCACGTTTGTTATCGAACTGGAACACGCCGCTCGTCTTATCTTTTGCAGTGAAGGAACCGGGATCAATCACGATCGCAGGGTCCGTGATCGTCGTGTCGATCATCGTCATGTTTTCGAATGAATTACCGATCACGGTCGTCTCAGGCATCGTGTAGGAAGCGTCCGGCTCAGCCTCCGCGATGCGGTCGAAGCAGTAGGTGATGCAGTCGCACATGATCTGGTGACCGTAGTCCATGGGGTGGTAACCATCACGGGCCAAGAACTCGCGGTTCGTGATATTGCCCGCGTGGATCTGCGGGATCACGGCGTTCTTGATGCTGATCATGGGCAGGTCGTAATGCTTACCCAGCGGCATCAGGCGATCCTGCAGGTTGAACTCCGACTCAAACACGGCAAACAGCAGGAATACGGCCGGTTCGTTCGGCGCGTTCAGTGCCTGGCGGATCATACTCTCGTAGGCCTCGCCGAAGGTCGGGTCGTCGCCGTCATTGACCGCGAACTCGATGAAAATGATGTCCGGATAGGTGACCGGCGTCGTGTAGCCGCTCGTCAGCATGTCGCGATCGTAGCGGATTATACCCAGCGTCGACGGGGTGCCGGAAAAGCCGGCGTTCAGGAAATGCACGTTCTCGCCGGTGCCGAAGTGGTCGGCGAAATACTGGTAGGACAGGCGGGCGTACGTCTTCTCCTGCGTGGTCGCGAGCGCGCCCTCGGTGATGGAACCGCCGATATAAGCGATGGTGACGTCCTCACCTTGCTTCGCCTTCTCGATGATCTTATGCATACGTGCGGTGTTGCCGGTCTGAATGAACGAGTCGGCAATCATTTTATCATAAAAATCCATAGGTGCCTCCGTAGTTTTCTCTTCTGTTGTTGTAGGCGCTTCTGTCGTCGGAGCTACCTTGGTTGGTGCCTCCGTGGGCGCCTCCGTGGACGCTTCCGTCGTAGCCGCTTCGGTCGTGACTGCCGCCGATGTTTCCGACGCCGTCGTCTGTTCTGGTGTCGTTTCCGTGGATGCTGTCGTTTCCACGGCGCTTGTTGGCGCTGCCGTCGTCTTAGCGTCATCTTCTTTCGCACACGCGCTAAGCGACATCATCGCGGCCAATGTCCCGCATAGGAGGGTCTGCCTCCATCTGCCTTTTATCATATAGTTTCCTCCGTATAATGCTTCGGTTCTTATTTTTGTATCATATTATTTTCCACACACCATGCGCCGAATTTCGTGAAGATATCCTCTCCGAACGCAGCTTTCACTGTCTCGGTGTAGCTCTCCATCATGCTTCCGTAGGACTCTAAGCCCGGGAAGAAACCTCCCCGATCGATCCTCGGATCCGCATTGACCTGTTGCGCGAGTTTCATGAAGAAACCATCACCATAATTCTGTCGCAGGTAGGTGCAGAACGCCTTGCCATAGCCATAGATCGCCAGGCGAAGTTCGAAATCGATATCCGTATAATCCGAACAAAAGATCCGTTCCGCATTGTCCGGGTTCACCGCCTCGCCTACGAGGTACTCCTTATACTTGTGCTTCTCCTTCGTCTCTGCGATGGAAGGATAGCGGTCGGCCAATGCGTCGGTCACCGAGCGGGCGTACACGACCGCCAGGCCCTCGGCAAAAATCTGCGACTGCGGGCACTTCTTCAACGTAAGAACATGAGTCATCTCATGGATCGGTTCGTCATAATCGACAAAATCCAGACGCGTGACATCTCCGTCATGGGCTTTCACGAAAGCGTCCCACGCCTCATCGGTAAGCAGCTCTGCCATGCCGAGGATCATGCTGGTCGGCTCCGATACCGAAATGATCGCGTAGCCATCACGCTCCGCCATCACATAGATGGGGACCTTCCCGCCGAAACTCAGCCCCTGCCAAGGGTCGAAATCATTATAAAAATAGGACATGTCGTTCGTCGTCGTATCCTGCGGATCCGGCTGGAACTCGACATCCAGCTGCCGCTCGATCTCCTCGATGATCGCATCCAAATTCACCGCGAAATCCCCGGGGATCGCGAGATCCTTATCCAGGCACAGGAAGTATTTCTCCGACTCCACGAAGCAATACTCCGTCGTGGTAAATACGTGCTCCCGCACGCCATCCAACTCCACACGATAGCAGTTCGGCGCGCTCGCCTCCTGTGAAAGCGTGAATGCCATGGTCTCCCGCACCGTCTTCGGCGCCGCCGTCTCGGCAGGCTGCTCTGGCGCCTGTGTTGTGGTTGCTTCCTGTGTAGTAGTTGCTTCCGATATGGTCGTAGTCGCTTGCGTCGCAGTAGTGTTCTCTTTCGTTTCGGTGCCCTCGTTTGTTACGTTAGCCTCCGTCGTAACGGCCGCCTCTGTGTTTGTGCTGCTGGATGTCCCGGCGTCTTCCTTCGCACATGCGCCGAGTGCCATCATTGCGGCCAGTGTTCCGCATAGGAGGCCTCGCCTCCATTTGCCTTTTCTCATGTTGTTTCCTCCATTTTCTCTACAATAGGTGCGGTTCCCATCCCGCGCCCGAACGAAGGTATTATATCATATTTGGTCGAAAATGAAAAGAAAGCGCCCGCCAAAAGGCGGGCGCCGGGAATTCTCTAATTCAGTTCGATCTGCTCCCAGTCGATGGTGGTTTCGACGCCGGCCATGCAAGCGAGGGCCGCCATGCCGTGGACGGAAGACCAGATCTTGATCAAACCGACCTCCTGCTCCGCGGGCGAAAGCGCCGAGCCGCTCTCCTTCAGATACTGTCGGAACACTGTCTTCAGCAGTTTAAACGGCGGATAATCCTCCTCGTGATCTTCGTCCATGCGCAGGTGTGCCACGAGTTTCTGCTTCCCGAACAGGAAGGTGAAATAATCCGGGTTGTGGCTAAAAAACGAGATATACGCCCGACCCATGGCCAGGATCTTCTGCTCGGCGCCGGCCTCCGAAGCACCGTCCGCTCCCGCGACCGCCTGCAGAAGCTGCGCTGTAAACCGCTCCGTCACGCTGCTCTTCATGGCCGCCAGCAGCTCCTCTTTATCCTTAAAATGCGCGTACGGCGCCGCATGCGATACCTCGCAAGCCGCCGCGACCTTTCGCAGCGACAGCGCCTCCTCGCCCTGCTCGTTGATGATACGGATGCCGGCCTCGATCAGGGCCTGCCGCAAGTTTCCGTGATGATATGTATCGCTCATATGACTGCTCCTCTTCGTCTCCTATCTTGGGCTCCAAGTCCGGGCTTCACGTTCCCGAAGCCTCGCATTTCTCCTTTACCTTCCGCAAAAACTCGCAGGTCGCCTGCGGGTTCTCCCACAGCGGACTGTGCGCCGCGTTCGGTATCTTGATGAACTCCTTATCGGGCGCGGACAGAACTTCGCAGTATTCTTTCACTAACTCCCACGGGCAATTATAATCCTTCTCGCCGCTGATGAAATAGGCCGGAACCTTAAGTTCCCGCAGGCTCTGACGATAGTCAAAGCCATTCAGCTCATCGCTTAGCGGCGTGGTACGGTACATCTTCATACCACGGATGTAGTTGATCTTCTCGGAAACGGTGTAGCACCTGCAGGTGATGATGGGCCAGACGATACCGGAAAATTCCGATTTATCCAGGATCGTCCCGCCGCCCGCGTCGTGCACCAGCATCACGTAATCGTACCAATCCTTACACCGCACACGACCGTCTTCGAGGTGCTCTACGGCTTTTTCCAAGGTCTTAAGCGAACCTTTGGCTCCCCGTTCCTCGAATGTCTGTTTCATGAAATCGTACATGCGCGTGTCGCGGTCCTCTGAGTCGGTCACGGCCTGCGCCATGCCGATGTACGCGTAGTAGTCCTCCGGATGCTGCTGCGCTGCCCGCAGTGCGATATGCGAACCTCCGGAGAAGCCCATGATGTAGATCTTCTCCTTACCGAAGCGCTCCTTCAGGTAATCCGTTACGGATTTCGCGTCCTCTAGCAGATTTGCGAGCGTAATGCTGTCTTTATCCACGTTACCACTATAGGCGATGCCCATCCACCGGTAGTCCCAGTAGACGACCGTGAAATCCTCCTCCAGCCGCATGTCCTTATATTTCTCGGTAAATACATAGTCATCCGTCCCGGGGCCGCTGGACACCAGCAGGAGCACGGGGTTTTCCTGATCCACGCCGTTGATGAAGAGCCCGTTCGGCGCGCCGTTCACGTCCATCACGAATTTCTCGGAGATGCTGTTCTCCTCTGTGTATGTACGGATCTTTCCGGAACTGATGAAAAACCAGACGGCCAGCAGCAGAAGGACCAGCAACACCGCCACGATCAGGATCCATTTGATCATCTTCTTAAACCTCTTCATATAGATCTCCGTTTCTGACATTCCAAAGTGCATCTTTACAATGTCAACATCAGTATAACGCATAATCTTTACAGTGTCAAGATACAAATAGACGAAGGTGGTCCGGAAGCGATTTTTCTTGCATCCGCCCCGCTTTTGTGCTAGAATCAAGACAGCGTTTTCATGTGTTTCGAGAAAAAATAAAACAGGGGAGCTTTCCCTGCTTACAAAACGGAAAGGATGGTAATACCATGGGATTATTTGACAAAAAGTATTGTGATTTCTGCGGAAACAAGATCGGCCTGCTCGGCAACAAGAAGCTCGAGGACGGCAACATGTGCAAGGAGTGCGCTTCCAAGCTCTCTCCCTGGTTCAGCGAGAGACGCCACAGCACGAAGGCTGACATCGGCGCACAGCTTAACTACCGCGAACAGAACCGCAGCGCCGTTGCTGCATTTCACGCGAGCCGCACGCTGGGCCGTGGCACGAAGCTGCTGATCGACGACAGCGCGCGCAAGTTTATGGTGACGAACGCCTCCGACCTGGAAAAGGCGAACCCCGATGTTCTGGATTTCTCCCAGGCGACCGGCTGCAATCTGGACATCCAGGAGAGCCGCAACGAACTGAAGACGAAAAACGCGGACGGCCAGTCAGTCAGCTACAATCCGCCACGTTACGAATACTCCTACTGCTTCACCGTGACCATTCACGTGAACAATCCTTACTTCGATGAGATCAAGTTCACCATTTCCAACGGCTACATCCGCACCGGTGAGCAGCAGATGACGGCGACGCCCTCCGGTTGGAACATTCACACCACCGGCGTGATGAACTCGCTCCATCAGAAAGAATACTATGAATGCGTAAATCTCGGAAATGAGATCAAAGAGGCGATCGACAACATGAAGCGCTCGGCGGCTCCCGTCGCTCCCGCTCCTGCTTACAATCCCGCTCCAGCATCTGCATATAATCCGGCTCCCGCACCTGCTCCGGCTCCGACCGCCGGCAGTGAGGTCGTTTGCCCCTACTGCGGTGCTAAGACGACTCCGGACGCAAGTGGTTGCTGCGAATACTGCTGCGCTAAGATTCGGTAAATCGCACGTACTGTCGTGAAAGGAAAGGGTCTGTGAAAAACGAGGCATCGTTTTTCACAGACCCTTTTTAATTTCACTCTCCGCATAACACAAAAGCGGCCCCCTCAGGGGCCGCTTTCTCATTCATGAGAGGCGCAGACCGGATTTGAACCGGTGCGTACTGGTGTTGCAGACCATTGCCTTACCTCTTGGCTACTGCGCCGCACTGAATGAGTATAACATAGCATTGCGGAAAATGCAAGTGCTTTTTCAAAAAAACATGAGCACACCAAAGTGCCTTTCAAATCTACGGTTTACTCTGATACGTAAACGTGCTGGAGCACATCCTTCTCGACGCACCAGTTGCCGAACTCGGTGAAGATATCCTCGCCGAAGGCTTCCTTCATTCCATCGACCAGCGCCTGCGCATTTTCCACTTTATACGTACCATAGGAGTAATCCAGATGCTTTGCTTTGATGATGTCGTTATACGTCCGGTAAAACTCCCGGCCGAAGCGCTCCCGCAGATACTCGCACAGATACCGGCCGATCACGTACTCGGCCCCACGGTCACCATGCGCCTGATCATGAAAATCCTCTAGGAAGATTCTCTCCGCGGTCTCGGCATTTACCACCTCGGGAATAATGAAATCGAAGCGATAGACCTTCTCCTTCGTTTCTGCGATCGACGGATACTGATTCGCCAGTTTGTCGACCACTACATACATCATGTGATCGGCAACGCCCTCCGTCAGGATCTTCGATACGGTGCAGTTTCGACTTGTGATGACATGCGTCATCTCATGCGCGATCTCCGAATAGTCGATATAGTCCGGTTTCTCCCATCCCGATTGAGCCAGTGGAGACTCCGGCTTCCATAAATCGTCGGCGGTCAATGCAAGCATTGATAGAAACATCTCACTTCCCGCGGCGCCGGAGGTCCGTCCGATCGCGTTACGGTCCGCTAGCAGAAGGATCGGGATCTTCTTTCCCGGTTCCATATTCTCCCAAGGATCGAACCCGTCGTAATAGATCGAGTTGTCATCCATCCCCGCATAATAGTAATCCTCTGGCATCGAGGACAGTCCCAGCTCTTCCTCAAGCGCGTCGACGATCGCATCCAACGTCACGACGAAATCGCCCGGAAGATCGATGTCTTTATCCACGAAGAGGATATATTTCTCCGACTCGATATAGCAGTAACTGTCGGAGATATAATGGTGCTCCTTCACGCCGTCGAGCGTGATCGCAACGGGCGCGGCCGGTGCGGCCGTAGTCTCGACCTCCGTGGTCGTCGCCTGCATCGTTTCCTGTGCCTTATCCGACGTTGCTTCCGTAGTCACTTTCGTCTGTTCTGCTACGTCACTCGAAGTTACGCCTTCGGCCTGCGCTACTGTCGTAACATTGTCCGCCTTCCCCGCACAGCCCGCTGCGGGCAATGCAAGCATTAGGGCAACCGAAAGCGCTGCCCCTTTAAGCACACTGTTTCTGAAACCTTTTCTCATTTTTCATTCTCCCGATATCTCCGCAAAGCCCTGCTTGCTTGACTAGGCAGATAACTGCCTCCGTCATTATATCATAAATCAGGGCCCTTTTGTGCCTGAGCACAGGAATTTCGGATTTCGTTGCCGGGAAATTCGCTCATTCTTTAATGCGTCTATATCTCGCGCGGCCGATCTTTACCATGCAAGTAAAACGTTTGGTCTCCTTATCGTAGGAAAGCTTCAGGCGGCCGCCGTATCCCTGCATGATACCATTTGCGATAGAAAGGCCCAGGCCGGTTCCCTGGCCGGCAGTACGGCTCTCATCGCCCATCTCCAGCGGCGTCAGAAGCTGCTGAAGGTTCTTTCCGTATGTCAGCGTGGCGATGTTGCTGACTATAAAGGCATACTCCGTTCCTATGATCTCGATCGACTCGTTTTCCGGAGAGTATTTTACTGCGTTCCCAACGAGGTTTTCCACTACCAGACTCAGGGTTTCTCTATCCCCCATCATGGATGTTTCCCCGCTGAAAAATACAGCAATATTCTTATCCTGCAAACGATCGCGGTTGCGCTCGACAGCATCTTTTACCAGATCCGACAGATAGATCGGAGTTGATTCCGCGAAACTGCCCTGATCCAAAGCCTCCCTCTTTCTGGAATGATAGAGATTTTTATCCATCAATGTGTTCAGATACTGTATATTATTCAGAACCTGATCTGCATAATAGTCCTTCTTCTCGGAGCGAACATTTTCCTTCAAGTTCTCGCAGTAACCCTGCATGACCATGAGCGGAGTCTTTAGATCGTGCGCCATGGAATTGACCAGTGATTTGTAGAAATTATTCTTAGCCTGCGCGGAATAAAAGCGTTTGTAGTTGATCCTCGCTAAACTTGCAAAGAACAGGAAGCTGACCAGATAGATCCATACCATGCTCTGGAAGAATGCCTTTGCGTCCCCTGCGAGAGCCCCCGGGACCACGCAGCTGATGATGATCTGCATCCGTTCGCCGGTATATGTATTTCGAACGATATTATAATAATTTACATACAGATCGCCATGGAAAAACGAGAATGGCTTGCTGATCCCGTGTTTGGGTTGTTCTCCATCATAGGTCCCGGTATTTATATTCATCAAATATGAAAAAGAATTATTGGAAAAATCGAGGGCGCAGTTCGGTTCCAATTCTTTCGTATACCAGGCGGCAAAATAGTCCGTCGGTTTTCTTCCGGTCCCCCATTTGGGCTCTATAAGATCGGCAGAAAGTCGCGAGCTGTCGTCAACATCCAGATACAGCGCCCGTGCCATTCGGTCCCAATAGAGTTCAGGAAGACACTCATAATAGTTTTCCGCTCCCTCTCGAAAGAATTCAACTTCCGTAAGCAGCCGACACAAATAATTGGATCGCGGTGACAGGTTCGTTGAAGATACTTCCTTTTTTAATTCATAGGTCTTTTGAAACTCATCACCATCCGGGACATCCCCTTCATAGCAATCAATTGTTTTTTCGGTGAATTTGTTATCTCCCGGCTCTTTATACCAGATCGTAACGGTCTTGGGAATGAACTCGTGTTTATCGTTCACATAAAACTCTGATGTTTGAACCGGATACCCTTTTCGAATACCTTCAGCAGTCGGGCTGAAACGATACCATGAGTATGAAGTCTGATCCTGTTCGACCTCTTCACGCACTTCTTCCAATCTGCTTTTTGTGTTGTCGGAGATCACTTTTCCTTGCGCTATCAGTCGATCGATCTCTTCAAAGACCTTATCATAGTATTGTATCGGACAGGTCGCGTAATGGGTATCCCAATGTTCTCTTCCCCACTCATCGGTCGATTTTGTTATGTACTCCAACACAGCTACATCGCTGTTTCTGAGGTCAACGATCCCTAATGCGAGATCCTCCTCCGGAGAATTTGTTTTTTCATTCAGCCAATATTCCGGAAGCTGTTCTCTTGCATGATGCGCATAATACTTTTGCGACACTTCGTTAATATCCATCAATTGTGCCTGAAACAAGCCATAAGGCGCGGATGTATGATCGCTGTATCCCAGTATTTCCTGGAGTCTCGTCAGATAGCAGGTGAAAAATGTCCGGTTATCCCGAAAGTAAAAATCCGGTTTATCCGCCTCTTTTTCCATCTCCTGCGTGGCTTCCTGAAACGCTTTCGACCATTTGCTTTCCATGTTTCGTGCCGCCAGATCCATATGATACCTGCCCAGCAAAACCGTAAGCACCAGGCACAGTACGAACCAAATCATCACAAAACCGATGATCATGAAGCGAACCGGCCTTTTTTCTCTTTTGGCTTTAACCCACTTAAAAAATCTTTTGACCTTTTTTATCATGATCTCCCCGTTCCTCGAGTTACTGACCGGCATACCCGGTAAGTCTTTCTCAATAATATCCATTCAACGATAATAAGAAGCATTTCTATGAGTGCACATATTATCAGCAGGCCACCTTGCAAATGAACATTTAGGCCATATGCATATGAAACGTTATTCAGATCCACTTTTCTGAAGATCTCCAGTATAGTTTCTATGATGAGCATCACCAGATAATAGGTGGTCAGTTTTTCCCATCTCTTCGACAGTTCAGGGAAAATGGATTGTGTATAATACGATAAAGCACGATATAATAACACGTGATATACAGCAAGTCCAATCGCGGCAAGCGCAGTGAAAATAACGATCTGACTATTGGAAGCATCAAATGCGTTCTTTAAGCCGGCTGTAACGATCCATGCCGCTACGCCATACAGCACCCTGTCGAACTCAGGCTCTAAATATCTCATCTCATGGTAACTGAGACCCAAAACGATCAACCAAGCCACAGCGGCAGGCAGAAGAATAACAAGGAGATATGTAAGTATCTTTTCACTAAATGCTTCTATCGTATTTGTAAAGTCGAAATCGTTTCTCTCAGATATAATCAAGCCCAACATCATCCACACTACTATAACGAACGATACTACCGTCACTGCCAGCTGAAACCACTCGCATACATAGATCCGTCGAAGAGGTTTTTCGGAAGCCCGGTACCATCCGGACCAGTTATGACGAAACCCCCATATCGGTGTTCCGTCCGGGTGCCAACCGATTTTTATCATGTTTTCTTTCTGCTTTCCCGGTTCTTTCGGTACCAGAGTCGCTGCACAGTACGGACATGTCGTTTTTCCCTCAGGCACATCTGCATAACAAACTAAACATCTCATGATCTTCCCTCATAAACTCTATTTCTCGGTTATCTTATACCCTCTGGCGAACACGGTCTTTATCTGGCTGCCCGCCTTTCCCAGACTTTTTCTGAGTTTTTTGACGTGATTGTCCACGACGCGGTCGTTGCCGTAGTAGTCGCGGCCCCAGACCAAATCCAGGAGCTGATCGCGGGAAAATGTCCACCCCGGACGCTCCATCAACAGGATCAGGATGGCCAGTTCCTTCGGCGGCAGGTCGACGACCTGGCCGGAAACGGTGACACTGAGCGCACGTTTGTGGAAGCGAATCTCGCCGCAGACCAGTTCATCGTCCAAAATGGTACCTTTCGCCCGTTTGATCAGAGCGTTCACCTTCGCCAAAAGCTCCGCGATGGAAAATGGTTTGCACACATAGTCGTCACAGCCGAGCTCATAGCCCCGAAGGCGATCCTCCTCGCTCGTGCGCGCCGTCATGAAGATGACCGGGACATCCGAGGTACGGCGGATCTTCATCATCATTTCAAAGCCGCTCATCTGCGGAAGCATGACGTCGAGCAGGATCAGATCGTACGTGTTTTCTTCGATCTTCGTCAGCCCCTGCGGGCCATCTCCCGCCGTGTCCACATCATATTCCGACGCCTTTTCCGAGAAAAAATCCAGGATCGCTTCCCGGATCCGTGCATCATCCTCAACCAACAAAATCTTATATAACATCTTCCTGCTCCCCGTGTTTCTTTGAGTCTCAAAGCCGTCAAAAAAAAGGATACGCCCCTTCTGACACTATAATCATATCAGAAGGTTGTATCCTTTTTAAGTCTTTTTTATACGTTTTTTATATCCTTTTAGGGTTTTTGAGTTCTGACCTGCAGATCCGAAACTACGGCTGATCGACAGAGCCGATAGACCCTTAGCATAAATATCGGTAAAACGATCAGGAAGAGTAATTGATAAGCGGTTGGAAGCAATAGTACCAACACATGCCACTCCTCCGGTAATGAAATGAGTGCCAGACCTGTTAAGATAAGCGTTATCAGGCCTATCATAACGGTCAGAACCGGATAGATCGACGACAACTGGTTTAATTGTGCCGCCATATCGGCAGATAACTCCTTTATATAGGCTGACAGCGCATGGAATATGCGACGGTAAGACATCGCGAACACGATCGGGATCAGAACGATCAGGAATAAGAGCACCAAAAGGAAGAAAAGCCATGTTGAGCTACAGAGTATAAACAGTAGCACAAACATCATCACGGCCAGTACGGCCCTTACTCCGATGATCTCCGGAAAGCTTTTCTCGTATTCCTTCAATGAGTCATAGATATAGGCCATAACGGCCGTCCAAACGGCAAAGGCGATCGCCGTAATAATCAGGGGCAATACCAATGAACTGTCCATAAAATTTGTCTCCCCCTGGGAAAACAGATCTTCGTTTTCAACAGACCAGTATAGTACGTAAGTCAAAACGTAGGCAAACTCGGTCAGGAAAAAAGTGGTCCATTCAAAGATGCACGCTCTGCGAAACGCCTTGATGGATTCCCGATATTTACCCGGTTGTTCTTTCTTCTTCGGAGCCAGTGGATCCGCCGCGCAATTTGGACATGTAATCTTTCCTTCCGGCAACTCGGCTCCGCAGTTATTACATTTCATATTTTCACTCTTTTCTTCACCCTTATGTTATCTTATACCCTCTGGTGAAAGCGTTTTTTTCTCTGTGAGAGCATGACCACTCGCAGAAATCAAAAGGACACACCCCTCCTGATGGTTCTATCCTATCATAGGGATGTGTCCGATTTGATACATTTTTATGTACGTTTTTAAAACTTTTATCGTTCCTCCGACACCTGAAAGATGTAGAACTTCAGGTAGTACGAGTTCTCCATGCCCCATACGACGGGATGGTCCGGCGACTGCGCGCGTACTTCGATCTGGCGCAGGCGCTTATGCGCGGCGCGCGCCGCCTGTGCGATCGCGGCCTCCAGAAGCTCGGGCGTCATGAAATGCGAGCAGGAACAGGTGGCGAAATAACCTCCATCCTGCACCAGCTGCAGGCCTAAAAGGTTGATCTCGCGGTAGCCGCGGGTCGCGTTCTTCACGGAAGCGCGGGACTTCGTAAACGCGGGCGGGTCCAGGATGACCACGTCATAACGCTCGCCGGCCGCGACCTTCTGTTCCAGTATGGCAAATGCGTCCCCGCACTCAAAGTGCATGCGGTCCTCTACGCCGTTTAATATCGCGTTCTCCCGCGCCATCTCGATGGCGGGCGCCGAAGCATCGACCGCGGTCACGTCCCGCGCGCCGGCCATGGCGGCATTCAGCGCGAACGAGCCCGTATGGGTAAATACATCCAGCACACGCGCCGCGTCGCGGCACATGGGACGGATGGCGCGGCGGTTGAACTTCTGGTCTAAAAAGAAGCCGGTCTTCTGGCCTTCCGCCACGTCCACGTGATACTTCACACCATTTTCCACGATGGTCACGAGGGTGTCGAACGGCTCGCCGATGAAACCGGTACGAAGCTCTAAGCCCTCCTGCAGGCGCACCTTCGCGTCACTGCGCTCATAGACGCCGCGGATCGGGATCCCGAGGGCGGAAAGCTCTGCCTTCAGCAGGTCCGCGATCATCTCCTTATAGCGATCCGTGCCCAGCCACAGCGACTGCAGCACGAGGGTGTCGGAGAATTTATCCACCGTAAGCCCGGGCAGGTAGTCCGCCTCTCCGAAAATCAAGCGGCAGCTGTCCAGATCCTCCAGGATGTGCCTGCGGTATTCCACCGCGTCGTGAACACGCTTTGCGTAGAACGCTCTCGATGTGATGTCCGCATCGGCATCCCGCGAAAGGAGCCGAATGCGAATTTTGGACGCAGGATTATAAAATCCCACGCCCAAAGGATATTCGTTGAAGGCCAGAACGCGCACGGGGTCACCCGGCTCGGGCATCCGCCCGCCTTCCGGGAGTATCTCGTCGATCTCGTTGTCGTAGATCCAGAGGCCGCCGGCATTTACCGTACGTCCCTCGCCTTTCTTCAGTTTTACCTGTGTCATATTATTCGTCCCAGTTGTGATAAACTTCCTGTACGTCGTCGTCCTCATCCAGCAGATCCAGGATGCGGTTCATCTTCTTGATGTCCTCTTCAGAGGTCAGCTCGACGGTGGTCTGCGGGATCATGGTGATGTCTGCGCTGAGCATCGGAATGCCCTCTGCCTCGAGTGCCTCGCGCACTGCGGAGAAATCATCCGGAGCGGTCAGAACTTCATAGCAGTCCTCGTCGTCGGTGAAATCCTCTGCGCCTGCATCGAGTGCCAGCATCATCAGGTCGTCGACATCGCGGTCGCACTCTTCCTTATCGATGATGATCTGACCCTTCTTGTCGAACATGAAGGATACGCAGCCGGAGGTTCCGACGCTGCCGCCGCCCTTCGTGAACGCGTTTCGAACATTACCCACGGTGCGGTTTTTGTTGTCGGTCAATGTCTCGACGATGATCGCGGTACCGGACGGACCGTAGCCTTCGTAAGTGATCGCTTCGTAGTTCGCAGCGTTCGCATCGCCTGCTGCCTTCTTGATGCTGCGGTCAATGGTATCGTTCGGCATGTTGTTTGCCTTCGCCTTTGCGATGACGTCGCGCAGACGGCTGTTGTTGTTCGGATCTGCGCCGCCTTCCTTTACGGCAACGGCGATCTCACGGCCGATACGGGTGAAGATCTTGCCCTTCGCGGCATCGTTCTTCTCTTTCTTATGCTTGATATTCGCAAATTTAGAATGTCCTGACATGGGGTCCTCCTAGTTTTCGTTGATTTCTTCAGGTTCGGGCAGTTTCGTCACGTGAACGCGACCGATGACGCCCTTATGGATATCGAATGCTTCAAACCGCCATCCGTCCGCCTCCAGCGTCGGATGCTCCTGATCCGTCGGGATGTGATCCAGTCGGTTTAAGATGTATCCGTTTAATGTTTCGACCTCTTCGGCCTCTCCGTCGCGGTCAATGGACAGCAGTTGCGCTGCCTCATCGAAGGGCGTCAGACCCGGAATGTCGAAGCTTCCGTCTTCCTTTTCGGTGATGGTCTCTTCATCCTCGTCGTATTCGTCCATGATGTTTCCGACGATCTCCTCGAGGATGTCTTCCATCGTGATCAGACCGCTCGTCTGTCCGTATTCGTCCAGAACGATGATCATGTGTACTTTGTTTTTCTGCATCTCGCGAAGCAGATCCGCTATGTTTTTCGTCTCCGGAACATAGACCGGTTTCTGAAGGAGCCCGTCGATCTCGCAGAGCTTTTTCTTCAGATTTTCTTTGGTCTCCATGGCTTCGAGAGCCTCTCGCATGTGCAGGATACCGACGCTCTCGTCGATGTCCGCGCCGCAGACCGGA
>ONPC01000110.1 GCA_900319565.1 uncultured Eubacteriales bacterium
CCTGTGCGATCTCGATATCGGTCTTCATGCTAAGGTCTCCACTCCGGGCTTATCTAGTAAACCACATGTATTCTTAAAATTTTCTTTACTTCGTAATGCCGTTTTCATCGCAGTACTGCTCAAACTCAACTTCCGTCATCATGACGCGTCTGGGCTTGGTTCCTTCTTCCTCACCGACCAAGCCGGCTTCCGCCAGCTGGTCCATGATCCGCGCCGCACGGTTAAAACCGATGCGGAAGGCGCGCTGAAGCATACCGATGGAACTCTTTTCCTTACCTGCAAGAAGCAGGCCTGCTTCACGGAACAGCGGATCCAGCGCAAAGCGATCATCTTCCTGAGAATCCGCGTCATTATCGGACGCTTTGTCCTTACCGGAGGCAGATGCTTCGATGTGTTGATTGATCTCTTCGGCCTGCTCCGTCGAACCTCCGATGACGTTCTTCTGTTTCGTCAGGAATTCGACCACAGAGGAGACTTCCTTATCCGAAACGAAGGCACCCTGAACACGAAGCGGCTTCTGAATGCCCGCCGGGTAATACAACATGTCGCCGCGACCCAGGAGTTTTTCCGCGCCGATCATATCCAGAATGGTTCGGGAATCGACGCCGGATGAAACGGAAAATGCAATACGTGAAGGTACGTTCGCCTTGATAACGCCGGTGATGACATTGACCGAAGGACGTTGCGTAGCCAGGATCAAATGCAGGCCGGCTGCACGCGCCATCTGTGCCAGACGGCAGATGGAGTCTTCCACCTCGCCGGGAGCGACCATCATGAGGTCCGCAAGCTCGTCGACGATAATGACGATCTGCGGAAGCTTACGCAGGCCCGACTTTGTCGGATCCTGTTTGATCTGTTCTTCGATCTTTTCGTTGTAACCCTTCAGGTCACGCACGGACAGATCGGCGAATTTCTTATAGCGCTGCGTCATCTCGGAAACCGCCCACGACAGGGCTCCGGACGCTTTCTTCGGATCCGTAACAACAGGGATCATCAAATGCGGAATGCCGTTATAGACCGACAATTCCACGACCTTCGGGTCGATCAGAATGAGTTTGACTTCGGAAGGCTTTGCCTTATAAAGGATACTCATGATGATCGTATTGATGCAGACAGACTTACCGGAACCGGTAGCGCCTGCGATCAGCAAGTGCGGCATCTTTCCTATATCGGAAATAATGATCTGACCGCCGATATCCTTACCGGCGCCGAACGAAAGTTTGGAAGGCGCATTTCGGAAGTCATCGGTATCCAAAAGGTCGCGCAGCATGACCGAAGCGCTTTCGCGGTTTGGAATTTCTATACCAATCGCCGCTTTGCCGGGGATCGGCGCTTCAATACGAATATCGGGTGCTGCCAGGTTCAGTTTGATATCATCCTGCAGGCGGACGATCTGGCTGACCTTAACGCCCTGCTCGGGCGCCAGTTCGTAGCGCGTTACCGTCGGACCGCAGCTGACGTTCGTTACCGTGACGCCGACTCCGAAATTCTGCAGTGTCTGCTGGAGCTTCATGGCGTTCTCCCGAAGCTCGTTATCCATGTTACGTCCCGCTCTGCCGACGCCTTTATTCAACAACGACATCGGGGGAAATACATATTCTTTTTCTTCTACGTAAGGCTTCACCGGAGCTAACGCTGCCGATACTTCCTCAAAGATAGTCGCCTCGCCTTCGCGTTTCATGGAAGGAACCTTACTCTGTCCTCCCTGGCCGATCTCATGTGTGATCACGCGACCGGAAGAAGTAACGATGGTCTTCACATCCGGATCATCGCCGATGATCGAGCGGTTCAGCGCCGAAGCCGTAATGCCGTTTCCGCCGGAGGTCGTCTGACCTGCACCGGGACCGCGGCCGCTATCCGAAGGTGCTCCGCTGTTTCTGTCGTAGGACTGAGCGCCTCCGACGTTGCTTCCGGAAGCACGTTCAGGCCTTGCATCCGAACCCTCTCTGCGTCCCATGGCCGCACCGGCCGCGGCAGCGACTGCATTTCGAACCGTCTGCTTTGAATCGGCAGCCGGACGTCCCGAAGTATCTTCCACATCGCCGTGTATGGTCTCCATCAAAGGGATATCCTCCTCAGGATCCATGGAAACGATCTTCGTCTGGTTGTTATATGTCACGGAAAAACTTCCGACCTTTGACTTCTTGACTTCGTCATAAACCGGATTCTGAACCTTGCCGTCCTTCGATGCCGTTGTATCTGCCATATTTGAATTCGGGCCAGAAAGCGTACCTCCGAGTCCGGCGCGGGCTAACTGTTCCTTCCGCGCGATCTCCAGCCGCCGCTCCGAATCGATCCGTTCCTGATCCAGTTTGATCTGCTGCATGGCTTCACGCTCCTGCTCGCGGATCTTCTTGCGCTCACGACGCGCTTCCAAATCGCGGTTCGCATGGCGCGCTACGGAAGTCGAACGTTCTTTGATAGCCTCGGTAATGGAAAAACGTGTCAGCAAAACGACAGCGATCAAAAACAAAACGATATCGATCACATAGGACGCAATAATACCGAAGATCGGCACGAGGATCTTTACCAGAATGCAACCGATAAGTCCGCCGCCCTTTCCTTCCATGGCCGTCTTGTAAATGGCGCCGATTTTCATTTCTTCCGCATCGGCTCCGGTATGACGAAGCAATTCGGTAAATGTGCACACCAAAACCACCATGGCCGCCATACATACGATCTTACCGGCGGAGATCGAAGTCTCCTTCCTCTTGATGATGTAATAGACCGTGGCAATAATGATCAAAACCGGCACTATATAACCGATTATGCCGAACAAACCGAATGTAAGATTTTTAAGCAGTTCTCCGATCGGTCCGCAAAGCTTGAAATTACTCAAAAAAAGCAAAATCGACAGAGCGAACATGACCAGGACCAAGATCTCGTTCCGCAGACTGACATCCGCGTTTTTAGTCATGCTTCTCTCCGGTCGCGAAGAACGCTCACTGTTTTGCTCTGCTGCAGATCTGGTCCGCTGCGGAGTCGTACGACGTCCGCTCCCGGAAGAACTGCCGTTTTTATTGTTACTGACAGCCAATGCTCTTATCCTTCCTGTGATAAGCAAGGCATGCCTATCACCTTAAAAAACAAGTCGATCAATTCCTTCTTTTGTGTTTTACGCACACCAAATAATGGCACAGCGTCCCACATCGTATATTATACCAAATTCGCTTCCAACTTACAAGTATAAAAGCGCCCGAAACTCAGTTGCACTGCTCGATCAGCGGCTGTCGCAGTCTTCGGCCGCCGACGATCGCATTTATGGAACATATAGCACCCGAAACCGTACGCAGGCCTTCTCTTTCGCCGATGATCGTGCGGCATAAGTGGCCTCGAAAGCGCAACAAAAAAGGGGCGCCGTAGCCGGCCCCCCAATAATTTAATCTCCTATAATGTTGCGCGCTCCGATCGGCGTCATATAATCATAGCGGTCGATGACGATGCCTCTCTTTTCGCTGGCAGCGTGGATCATCTTTCCGTTTCCGATGTAAATGCCGACATGGCCTACGCAATTTCGTTTGTTGCTCCAGAAGAAGATCAGATCACCGGGCTTCATGTCCTTATAATCGACCGGAACGCCGTTGTTCTTCATCTGGTAAGCGGCTGTACGCGACAGTTCGTAGCCGAAATGCTCATAAACACGCATGGTGAAACCGGAGCAGTCAACAGCAACGCCGAGTTTCGTACCGCCATACTTATATGTACCGCCGAGGTACTCCATCGCAAAATCGATGAGCTGCTTACGGACCGGGTTCATCTCCGGCTCGGTGTATTCCACTGCCTCCGGCAACATATATAACCAATCCGTATAGTCGCTGTGGATATAACCTTCATCTTCGGAACCGAGATCGATCTTGATCCACTCTCCCTCGAACCCGGTAACTACAAACACGGATCCTTTCGAGATCTGGGTAATGATCTCATGTTTTTTCGAAGGTCCCGAACGAACGTTCAAAAGTTTCGCAGTAACTTTGATGCCGGGGAAGCAATTATTGATCGCCAGTTGTCTCGCTTCTTCACCGATGGCAACAAATTCTGCATTGATCCAACCGTCGACTTCATTGGAAATGATATGGAACCATTTTCCGTCTGCGGAAGGCTCCAAAAGATCAACGCCGCTGTACTTATACAGTTTGCCGACGATCTTACCTTTTTTCGTGCTCGGCGCGTTACGAACATTCAAATAGTTTTTCGCGATGACAACGCCGAGATTATGAAAGCCGTCCATAACGCTTTCACGCGGATCGGCTGCTGCAAACTCAAGTTTGGTATCCAGTCCTTGATAGCGGATATTAAATACATTCGTACCGGCCTCATATACCTTACCGATCTCGCCGCATTCCCAGTCCGTCAGGACAATGCGTTCACCATTTTCGGTCACGCCCTGTACCTGAATGTCGGAAGCAGTGGAATCGTCACCGATGTATCTGCGCGGTCCCACGAAGATCGCTACGATCTCCGTTAACCTTTCACCATTGGGTCCGATCGCCTTAGGCGCCTCTGTTGTAGGTTCTTGCGTAGTCGGTTCCTGCGTTGTGACCTCTACTGTAGTAGTCTCAGGCACTTTGGTCGTAGGTTCCGAAGTCGCAGCCTGCGTAGATTCGGGGGCCGAAGCCTTCGTCTCCACCATACTGGCAACGATACGGTTCAGGTCCATACGGGAGGACGAATCCGCCGCTAGAGTCTCAACTGCAGCTACAGAAGCCAGAATATCCTCCAGGCTTCCGACCGAACCGCTTCCGGAAGCGGACAGATCATCCAAAATCTCGTGGATGCGGTCATACTGCTCTTGCGAAATCAGGCCTTTTTCCAGGCTGGCACGATAGTTTTTTTCTAAGTCTTCTATGGTAAAGGTAGCCTCAGATCCGAAATTTCGGTCCGCCTCCTGCGCGTTCCCGCGTCCCGAAAAAATCGTAACGATAAGAAGAACAGCCATAACGCATGACCATGCGATAGCTGCCAACAGTTTACGATGGCTCGAAACAAACGGGATAAAGCGTTCTTTCAAAATCAATAACCTCCGTAGCTTTTACCCGGAGTCTGCAAAAAGCCGTAATACATACTCCTCATAAATGTTACAAAATTGTTACGATGACATTATAGCAAATTTCAATAACCTTGTCAATACCTTTGATTTTTGGCGTTTTCCATATCCTTTTGCATCTGCGATTTGAGTTCGTCCATAGACGAAAAACGTTTTTCGGGACGTAACATTTTCAGCAATTCTACGGTCACACACCGTCCATAGAGATCACCTTCAAAACCTATCAGGTGTGTTTCCGCGGTGGTCACGTTCTGATCGTTATTCTCGCGGAATGTCGGGCGAATCCCGATATTGGTCACTCCGATAAAACGGCTGTTATCCGGAAGGAAGACCTCGGAAGCATACACGCCGAACGGAGGCAGAAGCACATCCGATTCTGGAAACTGATTGATCGTCGGCATGTTCATGAGCCGGCCCATCTTCCGCCCGTGCATGACCTCTCCGGTAAAGCCGAAACGATAGCCGAGCATGGCGTTTACATCTTCGATCTTACCACGCGTCAGATTTTCACGGATCCGCGTGCTGCTGATTGCCTCATCTTTGTAGTACTCTTTATCCAGCATCCATACACGGAAGTCTTTTATTTTTCCATAGTTTTGGAGAAAAGCGACATCGCCGACACGGTGATATCCGAAACGGAAATCACTGCCCACACAGATCGTTTTAGCATGCATTCTGCGAAGAAGGAATTCGTCTGCGAACTCCTCCGGAGACATTTTCATGATCTTATCGGAAAACGGACATTCCACCAGATAGTCGATCCCCATCTCGGAAAGGCGGCGGCGTTTCTGCGTTTCCGAAAGAATCCGTTTCTGCCGTCCGTTCCCAAGTTTCTCATAGGGAGAGCTCGAAAACGTGAAGACCACAGCAGGGCGCCCGGTCTTCTCTTTTTCTTCCAGTAGTGTCCGGAAGATCTTTTGATGTCCGAGATGCAGTCCGTCGAATTTACCGACGGTCACGACCGTCTCCAAAGCCGGCAGTTCTGCTGTTTTTTTACCTTCGATGATCTCCATGATATCCTCCGCCGCATTTTAAGCCTGACAAACGAAGAAACTCTCCGTTCGATACTCTGAATGCGGTATATTACTCATTAACCCCGCGAACGTGAAACACTTTCACCGGGCGATACAAAACGACTTTTCGTCCCTGCGTATCGGATACATTTTTTTCTTCCTCTGCGCGGTAAGTCGCGCAAAAACGCCCATCCGTATCATACAGAAGCACCGGATCTTCTAAACCCGGACGTATGCATTCCATACGGTCTGCGGCGATCACATTGCCGTTCTCGAGAAAGCGTGCGTATTCAGGGAGTATACGATAGGCCGCATGCCCATCGTAAAACCTTTCAACGCTTAAAAACAGATGCGATGCTCCTTCTTCCGATGCTACAGCCTGTTCCAGTTGCGACAAAGTCACCGCATCGTCGATCGCAAAACGAGCCACACGGACACGGGTCAGCGAGCTCATGCATGCACCGACGCCGAGTCTGGCGCCGATATCATGGATCAACGTTCTTATGTACGTCCCTTTGGAACAGTGTACGCGAAGTTTCACAAACAAACCATCACGCTCCAGAATAACCAGCTTATAGATCGTGACCGGTCTGGCTTTTCGCTCCACCTCGATGCCCTTACGCGCCAGATCCACGAGTTTCTGACCATTGACCTTAAGCGCACTGTACATGGGCGGAATCTGGTCATACAGGCCTGTAAATGCCAGACAGGCTTCACGGATCGCTGCATCCGAAAGAACCAGACAGGCGGATTCGTCCGTCGTGCTTAATACTTCGCCGGTCGCATCCTGCGTATCGGTCACCGTGCCCAGAAGCATTACTGCCTCATAGACCTTATCGTGATCCGTCAGAAACTCGCAGAGTTTTGTCGCCTCCCCGACACAGACTGGCAGCACGCCGACGGCATCCGGATCCAGTGTCCCGGTATGGCCGATCTTTCGCGTGTGCAGGATCCCGCGCATCTTCGCTACGACATCGTGGGATGTAAAGCCTTTTTCTTTGTAAATGTTGATGATTCCCTGATACTCCATATCACTCATTTTCAGAGGACTCTTCCTCTTCGTCCGAGCGATCCGGCATCTGCGCCATTACCTCGTCGATCTTGTGGGACATATTGACCCCGTATGCAATGGATGTATCCGCGATAAAACGGATCTCCGGTGTATTCCGGAGATTGACCGTGTGCGCTAAGCGTGTGCGAACAAACGTCGCAGCGCTCTTCAGTCCCGCCATGGTCTCTTTTAAAGCATTCTCATCACCGAGAACGCTGATATAAGCTTTGCAATACTTCAGATCCGGAGTGACCTCCACCGCTGTCACGCTCGTCATCGGGCTGATGCGGGGATCCTTGATCTCACTGCGGATGATGTTGCTCAGCTCTTTCATTACTTCCCCGTTGATACGGGTACTTTTATTACTGTTTCTTCTCACTGTATCTCTCTTTCCTTAAATCGATTGGTTTTACAAAGCAGGCTTTCGCACAGTCATACGGCAGGTATGACCTGCTACTGACGCGAAAGCCCATTTGTTTAACTATCTCGGTACTTCGACCATGATATAGCCTTCGATCGTATCTTCGACTGCCATATCGTTGAATTTATCAAATACCATACCGCATTCGAAGCCCTCTTTGACTTCCTTTACATCGTCCTTCAAACGCTTCAGGGAAGCCAGCTCGCCTTCGTAGATCTTCTCTTCCCCACGGAAGATACGGATCTTGCAGCCGCGGGTAAACGAACCGCTCTTTACATAAGAACCTGCGATCACACCGATACCGGAAGCCTTAAACAGCGC
>ONPC01000006.1 GCA_900319565.1 uncultured Eubacteriales bacterium
AGCGCCGGCAGTAAAACCGCTGTTGGATAAAACATACATGGGGATCCGTGCCCTGCGAAACGCATCGAGCATATCCGGAAGTCCATCCGGCACATTCACTTCATTACACCGCATCAGGAATTCCGCCTCCGTCCTTGCATCCATGGGAATGACCTCTCCCCCGAACTTTTCCGCGTAGTAGGGCAGTTCGTCCTTCACAAAAGCAAACTCCAGCCCCTTCTTATGCTGTTCCTGCATATGAACGAAGAGCTCCTCCCCATAGGTTTTGATCTCCTCGAAAGAGCATCTCTCCCGATAATGCCTCTCCCAAAAGGTCTTTAAGCCCCGATTAAAATCCAGGGAAATATCATCGATCAATGTCTCAAACAAATCAAAAATCAATATCATACGCTAACCTACCTGCCTGTTCGGCCACATTAACCATTCACACTTCTTATCGTTTTGCCTCCGCGATCCGGAGCAAAATCTCCGGGATCACCTTAAACCGCGAAACATTGTAGATCTCTTTCTGCTCCGGCGTGCGAAGCACCAGCGATTCGCCGGTAGCGGAATTGTCCGATACGACCAAAAGGGCGATCGCAGGCTTCTCCATCAGATCCGCCATCAGGTAGAACGACGATGTCTCCTCTTCGATCAGCTTCACGTCAAAACTCTTGATAAAACCCATGTGCGCATATTCACATAATACGCTGTCCGTGCAGAACACGGGCACCTGCAGGATCGCATGCCCCATTTGGGCCATGCGATCCACGATGCTTGCAACAAACTCCGGATCGTTCGGGAAGACCTTTCCGAAGGGTTTATACGTCCGGAGATCCTCCGTGAGGTAACCATTGGCCAGGGTGCCCGAAATGCTGTAGGAAGGCGTGCAGATTGCGCCGATGCCGATCTCTTCGGACAGGGAACCCACGGCTCCCAAAAAGACCATCTGATCGAAATCCAGAAAGGCACACAAAGCGAGTTCATCGATCAAGGAGCCGGCACCTGCGCTCGTCTGAATCCAGGCGATGCGAAAACCATCCCCTATAACTTCAAACCCGGACTTATAGGAATGCTTCGCGGTCGTCACGATCTCCACCGGAAATCCATTCAGGATCTTCGGCGGCGTCCAACCGGGAGCGACGACCAAAAGGTCATAATGTCGCTTCGTCGAAAGTCCGAACTCCGCCATGACCGCGGAATCATAATCGGATGTTGACGTATCGGCATCAAATAGTTCCTGTAAACGTTTCTTCATGAATCAAACTCCTGTTATGCTCTGTGAAATCCACTCTTCCAGTCCGCGGTCCGACCACATCTGAACCTCAACGTAGCATTCGGGACCGAATTTGAAGTCCGGGTTCCAGATCTGCGGCAGTCCGTACCGGTCAATGATCTCCGGTATTTCGTCGTAGGTATAGAGGCGGTTTCGGTATTCCTTCCCGTCCTTCACATTTCCGCTGAAGGTCGGATGGGAGTCCCCATAGGTAAAGGAAAGCGTCCGAGGATCCAGTCTCTTTGTATCGATGGTGATGTAGGCCGGATGTTCATACCATTTTTCAAAAAAAGGCACGGCCTCCACGACCAGATAGTGCGGTGTTTCCCGCTCGATCAGGCCGCCTTTCTTTAAGAATTCCGCCTTCAGGATCCCTTCAAAACGTCTTCGTTTCTGCAGGTAGTCCTCCGGCCGTTTCGCTAAAAAGATGTCGGGTTTTTCCCTGCGGATCCGCTGCAAAACCTCCTCTGCCTGTGCATCCGGCAACTCCGATATGCTGCGAAACGGACCGATCTCTTTTTCGTAATAGTGATACAACAGCATGTTTCAAACCTCCTTCGTGACAGTGGGGACGGTTCTTTTTGTCACATTCCGAACCTCTTGCACATCTCTTCCATCCCGAATTCCCGAAAGCCGGTATCCACGAAGCCGGCAGACTCATAGAGCCCCTTCGCCACACGATTTCCGGGTGCGACTCCGGTATAGATCGTATCCGGGTGGAACTGCTCCTGCACAAAATTAAGGCCCAGTTCCAGCGCTTTTTTCCCATATCCGCGCCCCTGATAGTTCCGGTCGATCATGAACTTCCACAGGGTATAATACTGCTTCGCTTCATAATAGCCCATCATGATAAAACCCACGAGCGTCTTATCGTCGTAGACCGCAAACGGCCATGCAGTCTCGGAATAAACGTAGGCCTGCGCCAGCGATTCCGCATTGGTCGAAACATAACTCTTCTGGTCCTCATGGACCCTAAGAGCCAGTACATCATCTAGGTTATCTTTGGTAATCTCTTCTAATCGGATCATAAATATCCCCATTACTCATTCTGCGATAAACATGCCATATTCCTTCGGTACATGAAGGACGCCGTCCACCGTGTGAGCCGCCAGGACTTCGAGCAGGGTTTCCCGCGAAACATCCTGCATGCCGGACATTCCCGAAAGGGAGTACACGTAGTCGGCCATGTCATCTAAGTTCGTAACCTCCAAAGCGTCGGGATAGTCGCAACGTTTCACGTTTGCAAATACCTGCGAGAGCTTCTCTGCGCCGTTTTGCAGGGTAAATGCACGGTTAGTCTCTGACTGCACCCCGTAGTCCTTTAATAGACCGTAGATGTATTCCATGATGCCGTTCTCGCCGAAGGTGGCACAGTAGAAACGGCCTCCCTCCTTCAAGACCCGGCGCACCTCACGAAGGCCCTTTTGCAGGTCGGGTACATGGTACAGCATCATGTTGGCGATCACGATGTCAAATGTATGCTCCTCATAGGGTATCTTTTGAATGTCGATGGTCTGATACTCGATGCCTTTAAGATCCTTCAGTGTCTCCCGGGTCTGCTCTAGCATGCCTTCCGAAAAATCCGAAAGGATCAGTTTGCCGCACTTATGTACCAAATCGCCCTTACCGACCCACATGCTGCCGGTGCCGCAGCCCAGCTCCAGCACGCGCATTCCTGCTTCGATCTCATAGCGATCGGTGATCCAGTTTCCGAAGCCCTGTTTATTGACCGAGTATTTGTCGTGGATCGAGATCCGCGCGCTTAAGTTTACCGATGTCTGATACTGCTTCGCTACGGAAGCCGTGTCATTGATTCCCATTTCCTGTTCTCCTTTTGACTACCGCGATCCATGGTTGCCGGTTAAGAGCCTGCAACCGGGATGGTCCGTTAACAATCACTTTTGTACTTCCTCAATGTAGTGGTCTAATAACCCATAGATCCAGTCCTTCAGCTTTGAAAACCGAAATCCCAGTTTCTCAGCCTGGTCCGTATTGATGCTGTACGCCGGCTCGTCATTATACGGAGCCTCTTCGCCGCTTGCATCCAAGACTGCCTTGCAGCCTGTCTTCCGCTCCACATAGTCCAGGATCTCGTGAACGGAGATCGTTCCCTTGGAACTGCCATTGACCGCGCCCCGAAACGCGTGGTCCACCAAAAAAGCAAGGAAACAGCCGGCTTCATCATAACGGATAAAACCCATCTGCGCATCGATGTTATCAATATACATGGGGATGCCCTTTATAGCATGCTCCACATAAAAGCGCACGCGGCCCGTGTAATCCTCGCCGCCGACCACAAAAGGGTAACGGACAGCGACCCAGTTTCGGTCCGGATAGGCCTGCCACAACGCATACTCTGCCTGCCGTTTGATCTCGTCATAGGGAAATGCGGCCCGGTCGCACCAGATCACCTCCCGGGCATGCCCGTCAAAGTCCGCCTCCACCGTGTCCATGCGCTTCGGATCATACACCGACGTACTGGACATGTAGATATAGCGGTCGCAGTCCACGACCTCCATCAGCTTTCGAATGTCGTCGGAGCAGTAGGCGATCTTATCGACCACCACATCATAGTGCCTTCCGGCCAATGCTTCCCGCATACTCTCCGAATTCGTCCGGTCCAAAGTGATTCGCTTCACCGAGTCGCCAAACGGATCCGCGGCCCGTCCGCGCGTAGCGATCGTGACCTCATGTCCCGCTTTCACCAGTTCATTTACCATCGGGATCCCGAAATACCGGGTTCCGCCGAGAACCAATACATTCATGCTCTGCTCCTTATGAAAAGAACTGCCCGTCATTCGGCGGACAGTTCCATAAAACTTCCGATTTTTCTCTGCGATCAGGCTCACGCCTTCTTTGCTGCAGTTAATTTCGCACGGATGTCTGCATTGAATTCCTTAAACACGCCCTTCGGACTCACTTCGTCCAAAAGCTCGGCGATCTTCTGCGCCTGTGCATCGGTCAGATCCTTGTTGCCGGAAATACCGCGGAATTTAGTTGCAATGACATACTGGCGGACCTTCTTTTCGCTTTCCTTTTCAGCGATCATCGAACGAACCTTGCTGCTGGAATGCGCGAATTTGATCAGATCGCGGTTCAGCAGATCGTATGAAAGCTTTCCGGACTTATCGCTGTACTTCTTAACGATTGCCTTGTAATCCTTGCTGTCCACAACGACGGTCTCTTCCTTGAGTTCAGGCTCTTCCACGGGCTTCTCCTCAACGACCTTCGCCTGTACATACTTCACCGCTCCGAGTTTCTTATACGGCAGGTCCTTCGTGAGTTCCTGAGCTTCCTTAAAAGCCTCTGCCGGATAACTCTTTGCCGGTGTGTTGGCGGTGGGAATTGCTTCTCCCGAGGTCTTGCTGATCGCTGCGATGCCGGGCTGTGATACCTTGTCCCTGACAATGACAATACCCGCGCCGCCTTTGGCCAGTTTCTGCCGATATGCAACTGCAGGGATCGTGGTCAATGTAACAACTGCTGTACGAATCATTGTGTTTTCCTCCTTTGAGTACGGAATCATTTTGAAAAGCATTTTTATTATACCATATGTATACTGTAAAGGAAACCTTTTTTTATCATCATAAGCCCGATACTCTTCTTTCTTCGCAGAGCGCATCTCCACAGTTTTTAAGCACTACTGCATATATCCCATGGACTTAAGCATCCGTGCCATACCTTCGCGAATCTTGACATGAGGCATAGGAATGCCCGTCGCCCTAAGTTTCGACAGATCATACACCCTGTGGCACAAATGTCCCGCGTATTCCGGGTGCTGCTCCAGATAACCGCTAAGCGGTATCTCCTCTATCTTTAGTTTCACTCCCAGGCACTTTGCGATGACCTCATAATAGGTCCGGTTCTCAATCGCCTCGGGTCCTCCGATGCAGAAGACCTCCTGATAGGTTTTTTCATTTTCCGCGCAATCGACCAAAACGCCGGCCAGGTCGTCCACGAAGATCGGATGGATAATATAAGTTCCCATCCCCACCAGGCGGACCGGCTTTCCCTGCAGGATATGCTCTGCCAGATCCGCTTGCCGGCTGTGCTCCGGGAAGCATCCCGGCAGAAATCCCGGTCCGTAGATATGCCCCGGTCGGAAGATCGTCGTCTTCAGGCCCGACCTTCCCGTGGCCATGTCCTTTAGAAATACCTGCTCCATGTGCCTTTTATTGCCCGCATAGGTGCAGTCCTTCGTCTCGCCGGCTTCGTCAATGCAGACACCGTCCTCATTTTCCGGGATCCTCTTAAACCGTCCGTCATACACCGAATCGGTGGATACGACGACCAATCGGTCCGTAAACGCGGGCAATACCTCCAGATCCGCCATGGCCTGCTCCCAGTTCATGCAGATGCAATCAATGACCACATCCCAGCGGACGTTTTGCGCAGACAGTATATTCCGCAGTTTTTCTGTGTCATTTCGGTCGCAGTTAAGCGCCGTGACGCCCACAGGCACCTCGCGCACCCCACGTGTAACAGTGTACACATGATATTTATCCATGGCCAATCGTGCTACCACACCGCTTAAGCCGCCGCTGCCCCCGATGATCAGCGCTTTTTTCTTTTCTAGCAAAACTTCTTCATGCATTCTGCGTATTCCTCCAGCAGTTCATGCGAGTATTCTTTCTTCCGGTCCGAGTCACGCACGACCTTCCAAAGCGCTGCCGCCGCTTTCAGCCGGTCATGAAAATCCTTCGTTGCCGGATCCGCGCAGAAATCATGCACGAACCGGTTCCACTGAAGTGCCGACTTATCATAGGTCGCATAGGTCTTTTTACCGTAATAGATATCCAGCAGATCCCCCAGGGTAAAGCTTTCGTCACCGTTTTCCTTCACTGCCTTCGCCGTAGCGACCATGTCCACGTTGAATATGAATTTTTCCACGCCGGTCTGCTTGATGAAGAAATCTCGAAACCTAGGTCCGAACGTAAAACCGCATTCAATGAGGCCTGTCTCCAGGGTCAGCTCCGTAACCGTTGCTTTTTTAGGGGCACGTTTTTTCTTTTCACAACCGCTCTGCGCTCCGGCTGCACCCGCAGGCTTCTCCGGCCGGATCATTTCCCCGGAGAAATAAGCCTCGATCACCCGGTTCAATTCGATCTTAC
>ONPC01000099.1 GCA_900319565.1 uncultured Eubacteriales bacterium
GCTCTGGTCACAGTCACGTCCGGGCTGAACGCGTCTTCTCCGGTGCCTGCCGTGATGCCTTGTTCGACGGCCCATGCGACCGCCTTATCATAGTAAGCGTCCGGATCCACGTCGTCGAAACCGGTCTCGCTGCCGGCATCCGGGCTGCCGCTCGCAATCCACAGGAACGTTACGACCTGCGCCCTCGTGCAGCCAAGCGACGGACCGAACTCATCCTTGCTGACGCCGCTGGTGATTCCCTGCTCCGCAGCCCATTCCACCGCTTCGTAGAAGTAGTCGTCCGGATCTACGTCCTTAAAGTGGCCCTCATCCGAAGGCTCCGATTCCGCGGGAGGTTCGACCGCGGGTTCCTCATCCTTCGGCGTGCTGCCGCCACCGCCTCCGCCGCTGGGAGGTGTAACAGGTTCGTCCGGCGTCGTGTCTTCCGTCTTTTCCGCGATGATATACTCGCCGCCTTCGGTGACGCTGAAGGTCGCTAATCCGTTCTCCAGCGTGACGTCCTCCAACTCTTCGCCGCCGTGCTTGACTGTGATGTTTTCCCATGCGATATCCGGGATGGACACCGCCAGTTTCAGCCCGGACGGAACATCCTGCAGCGTGACGGAGATCTCCGTGTCGCTGCGGGTCACATCCAGAGAGGGTGTAAACAGTTCTTCGCCGTCGCTGGAGGTCGAGGCCATGCGCAGGCCGCTGCGGCTCGATGAACCGCCGGAATTCTGCGAAGCCGTAATATCTTCGATATAACCGATGATAGACGCGCCGCTACCTTCGTCGGAGACGATCGTCATCTTCTGGCCTGCCAGCTGGCTGACCAGGATCTGCAGTTGGCCGGCGATATCATTCAGAATGGTATTGCTGTCTTTTTTGCTCAGGATCAGATTGCCATCGAAATCCTTCGCGGGATAGCAGTGAATGATCACGCCATCATGCGCTTCGATTACGGGTTCGCGCAGCGTTTCGTCATCCTTCGCAAACAGGTTGCGGTAAAAGTAATACTCGCCCTCCTGGGAGATATCGAAGTCTACGCCGTTGTTGATGAACTCTCCGTCGCGCAGACGGAAATAATAAGGCGTGACGAAATTGTTCAACTTCGTGACCTGCACCGCTGTACCGTTACCTTCGAAACGGTTCCGCTCGAGTTGATCCTGATTGGAATCTTCGCGCTCCAGGTCGACCTTCAAAGCAACTTTATTGTTGAAGAAGCTGTTTCCCCAATATGGGCCTATAAAACTTTTCGTGGAATCGATCGCCACGTCGAAATCGGAGAAAGTGCAGCTGCTTACGTTGCAGGGTCCTGCGTTAGACGTTCCTACGGCGCCAGTCCCCTTGCCCGCCTCCCTGGCAGCAAACAAGATCATTTCAAGCTGCATGCCCTGCGGTGAACGCAGTTCGATGCCGCCGAGCACGCCGGTCCAATCATTGTTTTCTATAGTGCCGCGGATCGTGATCGCATCCAGGCCTCTATAGCTGGTCAGGTCCGGAATGATGATGGCCGGGTCATCGCCTGGCCCGCCGTATGTCTTCGGACCGAGAACGATCTCGACCGGCTTGTCGCTCTTTTTCATTTGAGCCAATGCTTCGTTGATCTCCCGGATGCTGCCCATATTAGAAAAGTCGACGACCTGCGTTTCATCGAACTCCGTGGTCACAGTGTACCAGATCTCATACTCCGTTCCGTCGACTTCGACCGTCGCGCAGACTTTGACTTCGCCTTCATAGGAACAGTTGTAATAGATCTCCGGAGGATTCTGCGGCGAAGTCTTGGACATGACCTGTGCAGAACCTCTCTCCAGACTGAACGCGATTGCCGCGGCTGTCGTATAAGCCGCTTCCAGATGAACCTCTTCGATGTTCATCTCTACCGTATCCGTAATATCCTGATAGATCGTATTGTGGCCTTCATTTTTAACGATCTTAGCCACGCGAATCGGGTAATCGAACAGGTCCCATTCGTCCGCGCCGTACGATCCGCTGCCTGCCTCCCTATATATACAGCTGGGTCCGGAGTGGCCTTCTACGTAAAGGTCCAGCACGCCGTCGCTGCGGACAAATCCAAATCCGACCGCCACGTTATCTTCACCGATCTTGAAGGTGGCGGAATGGCAGCGGTCATCCTGCTGGTCTCCGTGAGGATCGTCCGGACCGCTGGGGTCATTGTTCCATACTTCGATCTCGATCGTCGAAGCATAGGCAGTGCCGCCGGCCGTGAACGAGATCGTCGCTTCGCCTTCGGATATGCCCCGAATCTCGAAACAGCCGTCTATCCCGTGCATGGCTTCCACTGTGCAGACAGACGTATCGCTCACAGTGATGTCCGATTCCGCAAGGGTCAGCGCAGCGCCTTCCGATGTCACGAACTGCAGGCCGAAGCTGATTTCCGTGTAGTATGGGCGGCTCGTTAAGAGCCGGACCTCGCTGTCGATGCTCCAACCATCAGCATCGTCCAGGATGACCTCCTTATAGTAAATGGGGGTTTCCCCTTCCGCAAAAACGCCGACGGGGATCAATGTCAGGATCAGGCACAGACACAGCGCCAGCGAAAGCAATTTCCGTTTCATTTGCGAACCTCCTTATCATACCGAATCATATGACTCTATTGTAAAAGTATGCGGGACGGAAAAGAATATGCTGACTGCATAGGATCCGCAGTTTATCTTTTTTCAAGAAATCACGCTTTTTTCGGCGGGTCTGCGAAAAACCCTCAAAGGAAGGAGCCGGCATGCGGAAGAACTGTCCGGAAACTGCGCGAAAACCGAAAGAATTAAACATTGTTACGCGTTTAACGGCATTGTTACAAAAATATTTAGTCCGTTATGGCATTTTTGACTTATAATATAAATGCAATAAGGATTGATCCGTCAGGAGGCGATCAAAATGTTGAAGAAGAATAGCAAGAAGATCAAGAACGTATCCCTGTTCACGAAGCCGGTCTACGTAGACGAGAGCACCGTGAAGGAGCAGATCATCGAGACGCTCC
>ONPC01000007.1 GCA_900319565.1 uncultured Eubacteriales bacterium
CCGTGGACAGACACAGATCTGCAACGTTACCACACTGGCACCGCTTTCCGATGCACAGCGTCTGGACGGCCTGGATGACAACGAAGTATCCAAGCGTTACATGCACCACTATAACTTCCCGTCCTATTCGGTAGGTGAGACAAAGCCCAGCCGCGGACCGGGACGTCGTGAGATCGGTCACGGCGCACTCGCAGAGAGAGCGCTTCTTCCGGTAATTCCTTCCGAGGAAGAGTTCCCCTACGCGATCCGTCTTGTATCCGAGACCTTCGAGTCCAACGGTTCTACCTCTCAGGCATCTGTCTGCGCATCCAGCCTGTCTCTTATGGCTGCCGGCGTTCCGATCAAGAAGCCCGTTGCAGGTATCTCCTGTGGTCTCGTTACCGGCGAAACCGACGACGATTACATTGTCCTGACCGATATCCAGGGCCTCGAAGATTTCTTCGGTGACATGGACTTCAAGGTAGCCGGTACGAAGGATGGTATCACCGCGATCCAGATGGATATCAAGATCCACGGTTTGACCCGTCCGATCATCGAGGAAGCTTTTGCTAAGACGAAGGCTGCCCGTTACTACATCCTCGATGAAGTTATGGCACCTTGCATCGCTGAGCCTCGTAAGGAACTCGGAAAGTATGCGCCTCGCATTACTTCGATCCAGATCGATCCGGATAAGATCGGTGATGTGATCGGTAAGCAGGGTAAGGTCATCAACCGCATTGTCGATGAGACCGGTGTTAAGATCGATATCTCCGAAGAAGGCGTAGTTTCCATTTGCGGAACCGAGCCGGAAGGCATCAATAAGGCGATCGAGTACATCCAGACCATCGTTACCGAGCCGGAAGAAGGTATGTTCTTCACAGGTAAGGTCGTAAGCATCAAGGAATTCGGCGCATTCATCGAATTCGCTCCCGGTAAGGAGGGAATGGTTCACATTTCCCGTATCGCTAAAGAGCGTATCCGCACCGTCGAAGAGGTCCTTACACTGGGCGACATCGTTAAGGTCGTATGCCTCGGTAAGGATAAGATGGGCCGCATGAGCTTCTCCATCAAGGACGTTGAAGCTTATGAGGCAAAGGCAAAGAACTGATATCATTTTTAAAGATATATATTTGCGATGACAAAAAGTGGAATGGTAGATATACTGTTCCACTTTTTATCACACCATGGTTTAACGGGCCATAACTGAGAGAAGAGGAGTAGATCCATGAAACGAACCCATTCGATCCGATATAAGATGTTGGCGGCGTTGCTGATGTTGTCACTATGTGCCTGCGAGAAGGGCGACGATCCCGAACCTTCGGTTGCACAGAGCTCAGAAGCTTTGACTACAGCAGCGCAGATTGAGAGCGATGCCACAGCAGATACGCCGAAAGAAACACAGGCTACGCCGGAAAGCGGGAAATCTACCGAGGTAACTACAGAGGCTCCGTCTGAAACGGCACAGCCGGCGGAGACAGAGACGGAAAAAGAAGATCTGCGCCCTGCAGTCGTAACATCTCCCGAGATATCTGTCCGTTCCGGCTTTTATGAAGCGGGGTTCGAAGTGAGCATCGAAGCGGTTCCGGGTGCAGACATCCGCTATACGACCGACGGAAGTGAACCTTCGGAAAAATCCAAACTGTACACCGAACCGATCACGATCGCCGAAGCCGACGGGGACAACCCGAAGGCGTCGATCCTTCGTGCACGCGCATTCGGGGCGAACGGTTTCGCATCCGACATCTCAACGGAAGTTTATTTTGTAGGAAAAGGCCTTACGACACGTTTCCACGATATCGTCATCAGTATCGTCGGTGATCCCGACGGACTCACGGGAACATGGAACGGTATATTCAGCAATAAGAACTACGATAACCGCGGCCGCGAGTGGGAGCGTGCGGTTTCGATCAAAATGTGGGATACCGACGGGAACCTGGTTTTGGATCAGGATGGAGGCGTGCGCGTTTACGGTGCGTATTCCCGTCGTTATAAGATCAAATCCATGAAGATATTCTCCCGGAAATCCTATGATTCCGAGCATCCCGATTTTGAAACGGATATCTTCCAGACGCCGAAGGCAGACGGAAGCGGAATGATGAGCGTATATGATAAGCTGGTCATCCGAAACGGGGGCAATGACTTCCAGTTCGGCTTCATGCGGGACGAACTCAATCAGCTGCTTCTGGCAGAGGCGGGCTATCCGGAATACGAAAATGTTCTTCCCGCGATCTGTTATCTGAACGGAAAGTATTACGGCTATTTCTGGCTGCACGAATCGTATTGCGATGATTACTTCAAAGAGAAGTATGGTAAGAAAGAAGGCGGACGCGGCGAATTCATCGTTGTGGAAGGTTCCGATCAGACGAAAAAAGAGGATGACGACGATAAGGATAAAAACGATGCTGCGGCGGCCTACAACGAAATGTATGAGACCTATGCGCATGCGGACCTGACCGATGACACGGTCTACAGCAAACTTCGTGAATGTATCGATGTCGAAAACTATCTGGATTACTTCGCGGCGAATATCATCGTTTCCAACAAAGACTGGCCGGACAACAACTATAAGTGCTTCCGTTATTTCGCTTCCTCCGGGGAGTCCTACGGCGAGGGCGTATATGACGGCCGCTGGCGTTATCTGCCGCACGATATGGACTATTCCTATTCGATCTACGGACAGAAAGAAGTCCAGCCGGATTATGACATGTTAAAACACCTGCTGGCGACAAACGACGTGAGAAGCGCGCCTTTGTTTGCCTCTCTTATGAAGCGCGAGGACTGCAAGACCTATTTTAAGGATAAGGTGAAGTCCCTTCTCGAAACGGCATTTTCCGAGGATTCGATCAATGCCATGGTCAACCGTATCATGGAAGAGCGCGCCTATGAGATGGATTACTACTACATCCATCTGGATACACTGAAGAGCCGGAATCCCTGGGAACAGGATGGCATTTGGTGTACGCCTCCGGTTCTGGTGGAAAATGCGAACCAGATTCGCGATTTTGCCCGCCGCCGTCCGGAATATTTATTAGAAATTTTAGAAAAACGTTTGCCTTAATACTTGCAGACGTCTTGAATTTTTGATACAATTATCATATAAGTGTTATTGGCTTTGCACAATTGCTTTTTCACTTAGAAATTAAACTCGAATTGTTTGAATTTTATAAACAATTTGCATACAAACGTGGCCCATTTGGTGGTTTTGACTGTTTCGCAGTCGCCCGTCACAGATCTGTAAAGAGAAGGGGAGATTTTATGGATCCGAGAGCGCATCGCAAAACATCTTTCATACGTTTGCTGTTACCGATGATGTGCATGATCATTTGCATGATCGGTTCTTTGCATGCGTGTTCGGCCCCCAAAGTTACTTTCCCCACCGAAGACGAGATCCGGGCCATCGTTTTATCCCATCTTCGTGAAAACGGATTTGAAAATGCCACCCGGTTTGCCGTATTTGTGGTCAGTGACCGTGAGTCGAACGCGAAGACGAAGGATGACAGCATGAAGATCGAGATCGCATTTGTGGCGGATGACATCTATTATTCGCGGTCATACAATCTCGTTCTTCACTACGAAGGAGCCTGGAAGATCCTTTCCTTCGATCCGTTTAATATCGATAACTGGACCGACTATCCCATGGCCGGTGTTTCGAGGGAGCGTTTCCTTTCGGATCTGAACGGTACGAATTATTCAGCCGGAGGCATCAACTATACACTGTCGACGAAGGATGTTCAGTATTCGGACGAACAGACCTGGGAGAAACTTCCCGAAAACCGTTCCGGCATCTCCATGAATATGACCGTGAACCGGGATTCGCTGGTTCACACCCTGTCGGTATCCGGTGAATACCGCTACATTCCCGGTAAGGGCTGGATCCAGTCCGGTAAGTATAACATCTCCGTGATCCAAAAAATCACCGCAAAGATCCCGGACGAAATGATCGCATCGGCGATCGGGCAGCTTCACGTCACCTATCTGGATCAGGAATTCGATTTCCGCGATTTGAACCAGGTCTCCTGGACGCGGCTTTCGGAGGATAGGATCGATCATGAAAACAATGAGGCAGTCGTACAGGTGAAGGCACGTGCCGAAACCGATCTCCTTTATGTGGAAACGGATGCATCCCTGATCTTTAAATACAGTGACGGTTGGTATTACTACCGGACGGAATCTTACGGAACACAGATCAAAGTAGGTTATCTGGATCCGAAGCATGTGATCTCCGAACAGAAACTCAGGGAGATGCTGATCGCGAATAAATTCCGCTACGGATATGCTCCGGATGCAACGCTGAAGCAGGAAAACATCGCGGACCTTGAGATCACGAATTATCGTATCCTTCAGGGAGGAACGCGGCAGCAGTTGTCATTTGTATATACGCTGACGTTTGAACGTGCTACGGTATCTATTTCCGGCGAGTCGGTCTATTCCTATGATGATGCCACCGGCGATTTCGTTCTGGCTTCCCGGTCTTCCTCTTCTTCGATCGATCGCATGACGCTGAAAGGCAGTTGGTATGCGAAGATCCGCCGGCCGGCGAATGTCGATCAGTATCTGATGCTGGTTCTCGATGAGATGGACGAAGAGGGCAATATCGATGCAGTTCTCGTCTATCGCTGTGTAGAACAGGAGGATACGGAGAGCACCCCCGAAACATCGACCATTCAGGGTGCGCTTCATCTGCAGGGCCACTGTGATATCGAAAACATGCTGCGGCTTACATTTTCCGCAGACCGACAGCTGAAGATGACGAAATATGACACAGTATCCAAGATCTCGGGCTATTTCGATTTTGCCGAAAACCGAATCGCGTCCGATGTCAATTCCGAGATCATCTTTTACTCGGAGAAACCGGAGGATCATCCGGATCTTTCGGAGTTTTATCAAACGATCGTTGAGTCCGGGCTGTAGGATCCTTCCTATGGCTCGCGGCACGATATAGAGCATTATCAATGAAAGGAAATGCCCGGATGTGATTTCCGGACGGAATTTGAAACATGAACAAAAACGCTAAGATCGAAACGATTTGTGTACAGGGCGGTTATGAGCCGCATAACGGCGAGCCGCGCATCCTTCCCATCATTCAGAGCACTACATTTAAATATGACTCCAGCGATGAGATGGGTATGCTGTTTGATCTGGAGAAATCCGGATACTTTTATTCCAGACTTCAGAATCCTACCTGCGATAACGTAGCTAAAAAGATCTGCGAACTGGAAGGCGGCGTAGGCGCCATGCTCACCGGTTCCGGCCAGTCCGCAAACTTTTACGCGATGTTCAATATTGCCGGCGCAGGCGACCACATCGTCAGCTCCGCACCGATCTACGGAGGAACGTCCAACCTGTTTACCGTTACCATGAAGAAGATGGGAATCGAAGTTACACTGGTGGATCCGGATGCCTCCGAAGAGGAGATCGCCAAGGCGTTTCGTCCGAACACCAAAGCATTGTTCGGTGAGACGATCTCAAATCCTTCCTGTATCGTTCTGGATATCGAGAAATTTGCTCGCGTGGCTCATTCCCACGGAGTTCCGCTCATCATCGATAATACATTTGCCACACCGGTAAACTGCCGCCCGTTTGAGTTCGGGGCAGATATCGTCGTTCATTCGACGACGAAATACATGGACGGTCATGCGATGGCAGTCGGTGGCTGTATCGTCGATTCCGGAAACTTTGACTGGGATGCGCATGCGGATAAATTCCCCGGCCTTACGACTCCGGACGAATCCTACCATGGCATCATCTACACACAGCGCTTCGGTAAACTGGGCTACATCACGAAGGCGACTGCACAGCTCATGCGTGACTTGGGCTCCATTCAGTCTCCGCAGTCGGCGTTCCTGTTAAATGTCGGTCTGGAGACGCTGGCACTTCGCATGGAGCGCCATTGTTACAACGCGCAGAAGGTCGCTGAGTTTTTGGAGGCCAATGAGCACGTAGCCTGGGTCAGCTATCCCGGTCTTCCTTCGAGCAAATATCATGCTCTGGCAAACAAATACTGCCCGAAGGGAACCTGCGGCGTACTGGCATTTGGTCTGAAGGGCGGAAGAGACACTGCCGTTAAATTCATGGATTCCCTGAAGATGATCGCGATCGTTACCCATGTTGCGGATGTACGTTCCTGTGTCCTGCACCCGGCCAGCCATACACATCGTCAGCTCTCGGAGCAGCAGCTGATCGAAGCCGGCGTTCAGCCGGATCTGATCCGTTTCTCTGTCGGCATCGAACATATCGATGATATCCTGGCAGATGTGCAGCAGGCATTGGACGCGGCATATAAAAACTAAGATTTACGCTGAGTTAAGCGAAGTATATTGACACAAGGCCCGGTTTTCACATACCGGGTCTTTTTCTGCCCTTTGTGATGCGATTGACGGCGAATGGTTCACTGCGCTGTGAAAAAATTGTCGCGCCTTCAAAGTCGGATCTTCATTTGCGACTTTTTTCATCAGCTCGATCACATGTTCGCCTTACAATCGCAGTTCTAAAGAAGGAATGATACCGGCCTATGAAAAACTTAGGATGTGAGTATGCTTCGCTTAGTTTAGTTTTAAGCTAAAGGGGTGAAGAAGAGTTTGAGGGGGGCTGAGAGAGGGGAATTTAGGTTGCGATAGAGGGGAGGTGGGAGCACGATCCGCCGAGGCTGTCAAGGGAACCTCTTCGAGGTGCTTCGCACCCTTGACAGCCTCGGCAGATCATGCTATGCGGTGATCAAGAGAGATGTAACCATTTCTCTGTAACCAAGGGTTACCACAGAGGATGATGCATCTTTTTCTTGCTTTATTGAATTTGAGGATGCAACTGAAAGAGAAATGCATCTTATTCTAGCTTGATCGCAGTAGAGGATGCAACTGAGGAAAGAGCGAGGAGAGGAATGCCCTTTATCTTGCTTAAATGGTCAGGCGCGAGCATTTTTACAGACGAGTATATCCGTAGCATCACATCTCCGCATAAACCGCTCTGGGAGATATCACATCGCGCCCCAATTTGCGGTTTAATCTGCCGCATACACCCACATCGGCGCGTTCATTGTTGTGGTGGTGGGGGGCCTGCGGCCGTCGGTAAGACATGAGAACGAGCTGCTAGAAAAACCCGCGAATGAGAAGAGAAATGAGGGTCAAAAATCGTATCTCCGAGATCGATTTTTGCGCGAGACGAGGTCGTTTTTATCGAAAAACGGCCGAGTTCGAAGCGGTGCCCGAAATATCTCTTAGAGTGAGCGGAAAGTTTTTCTCAGCGCAGTGAACCGTCTGACAGACGACCGTAGGCCCCCTTTCGCCCCAAATCTAAACCGCGCCGAGCAGGATATGAGGTGGCAGATATAACTTGCAAATAAGGGCAGCGATGTGATAAAATACAGATAGTTTGTAAGGAGGTGTGACAGCCTATGGATTCTCGTTTTAAAATCTGGGAGCGCAATCTTTTGGATCTGTCCCTGCGGAATGTTTTTCTGAATTTCCGGGGCAATAAAGGCGCTGTACAGATCTTTACCACCGATGAACTGATCGATCTGGAAAATGCACTGTGTTCCGGTACGGAGTACCGGCTGGCACCGGCACCCGAAAAGTCGTTAGCCGGCCTGCAGGCAGAAGCCGGATTTTATTATCATACAGAGCGCGCGCAGGAAGCGGATGCGGAAACGGTAAAAAAAGCGTTTGAGGGGAAACGCCTGTTGACCTGTTGCACGCAGGAAGCGCAGAAGAAAATGCTTCTGGCGCTGTATCGCGAATCAAAAAACAGCATGGAAGAAAACGGCGCCAATACATTGTATCTGGCGTTGGGTTTTTTGCGTTGGTACGAGGATGATAAATCGGATAAAGAACGCCTGGCACCGCTGGTCCTGTATCCGATCGATATTACCCGCAAGATCCACGAACAGTCGTATTCCATCAAACTTCGGGATGAAGATCCGCAGATGAACGTGACTTTGCTGGAAATGCTGCATCAGAACTACGGCATGAAAGTCGACGGTCTCGATGAGCTTCCTTATGATGACCAAGGGGTCGATCTTTCAAAGGTCTACGAAAATATCGCGGGGCTGGTTTCCGGCATGCCTCGCTTCGAGATCGTCCGCATGGCCTTCCTCGGTATCTTTTCCTTTGGTCGTTTTATCATGTGGAACGATCTGAAAAACCGAAAGGAAGATCTGATGAAGAACCGAATCGTCGAGAGCCTCGAAAAAGGCTATCTGACTTATACTCCGGAGAACCTGTTCCCGAGTCCGGAGGAACTGGATTGCGCGGCGGTCAATGAACATCTGGCAGTACCGCTTTCGGCGGATGCCTCACAGTTGACAGCGGTCGTTGCGGCCGCGCGCGGCAGCAGTTTTGTCCTTCACGGACCGCCCGGAACCGGTAAATCCCAAACCATTACGAATATTATTGCGAACGCGCTGTATCAAGGGAAAAGCGTGTTGTTTGTCGCGGATAAAATGTCCGCGCTTTCCGTCGTTCAGAAGCGCCTGACGAAGATCGGTTTGGGCCCGTTCTGCCTGGAACTGCATTCCAATAAAGCACGGAAACGCGACGTTTTGGAGCAGCTCGAGCGCACGCTGGAACTGGGACGCATTGCCCCGCCCGGTGGCTTTGAAGCAAAGGTCCTGTTGCTGCAGCAGGAGAAAGATGAACTGAACGAAGTCATGAACCAGCTTCATATGCAGCGCCCCTGCGGTTATTCGCTGTATGAACTGGTCGGCCTGTATGAAAGCTACTCAGGAGGACCTTCCTACGATCTGTCCATTCCGGATTCACTGATCGAACAGACCACACCGGAGCGTTTTGCTGCGTATCACAATGTTTTGAATAATTGCGTGGTCGCGGCGAAAGAATGCGGTGACCTCGTGCATCACCCGTTCCGTCTGTTTTCCTCACGGGAATACAACGCAATGCTCCGCGACGATATTTCTACAGCGCTTAAGAATTTCCTGAATGTACTGTCTCCGGCAGGGGATTATTACCGTTATTATGCGCAGAAACTGAATTTTACGAGAGCCGGACAGTATGCTTCGGTACCGGTACTGACACAGCTGCTTTCCCTCACCCTTACGTCTCCGTATCTTTCTTCAGAGGTGCTCTGCGGATCCCCTGCGGATAATATGGACGCAGTCGTACGGGAACTGATCGAAAAGGGACGCGAGCTGTCGGCGCAGAGAGAGCATCTGCTTACGATGTATCAGCCGGAGATGCTTACCTACGACTATAAAGGCGCTCTGGAACGCCTGAATAAGGCGGAGAAATCGTTCTTTTTGTTCCGCGGAGGAAAGGTCAATGATGTGATCCGCGAGATCCGGAACATGGTGAAGCAAGAGAGCGGCATCACCGTTACGAAAGAGAACGTTCCGGAACTGTTTGCAAACCTGAAGAAGTACCACGATATCGAAGAATATATCCAGATGGCGAACCCGAATGCGGTCGCTTTGCTGGGCTCTGACTGGAAGGGCTGTGAAACCGATTTCGAAGTCCTTTCCGCTAAATTCGACGCCTCCGTGCAAATTCGCACATGTATCTCGAAACTTGTTTTCACCACGGATGAAAGGAACGAGATCGGAACACGTGTGGCCGAGATTCTGAAGGACCGCGACAACTGGAACCATGAAGAAGGAACGGATATTCAGAATTTTGCGGCGCTACAGAAAGAATTGACCGCGTGCGAGGATACGCTGCGGTCGACTTACGGTATCCGCATGGATGCATTCTGGAACGAACCCGACTGGTTTACTGCGGTCGGTAATCAGGCACTGAACTGGCGCAACCATATCTCTGAACTGCGTGACTGGGTGAACTTCCAAAATACACAGGACGAAGCGATCGCCATGGGGCTTGGGGATGAAGTTTCCGCGCTTTTGGACGGAGCAGTGCCTCCGGATGAACTGTCACGTGCTTTTTATCAAAAACTGACCTATCGGATCATCATGAAGATCCTGCAATCCACGCCGGCGCTTTCGAGATTCCATAAAACACAGTTTGAATCCCTGATCGACAGTTTCAAAAAGACGGAAGAGGAACTCAACGCGTTGTTGCTTCAGGAGATGGCGTCACGGCTGTCCGCTAACCTGCCGAATGCAGGCGGGGATGTAGCGGCCTCCTCGGAGGTGGCTACATTAAAGAAGGCGATCAAGAGCGGCGGTAAGAGGCTTTCGATCCGCAAACTCTTCGAAAAGATTCCGGGCTTGCTCCATCTCATGTGCCCGTGCATGCTTATGAGTCCGATCTCGGTGGCGCAGTTTATTGACCCTGCATACCCGATGTTCGATCTGGTCGTATTCGATGAGGCCTCCCAGCTGCCGACGTGTGAGGCGGTAGGCGCCATCGCGCGCGGGCGGGAGTGTGTGGTCGTCGGCGACCCGAAACAGCTGCCTCCGACCAGCTTCTTCAAAACGCAGTTCAACGAGGAAGAATTTGAAGAGGTAACTTTGGAGAGCCTGCTGGACGACTGCCTGGCCCTGTCCATGCCTGAGTGCCATCTGCTTTGGCACTATCGTTCGAAGCATGAGAGCCTGATCGCTTTCAGCAACCGAATGTACTACGAAGACAAACTCTATACTTTTCCTACACCCGGAAACCTGGTATCCAAAGTCAGTCTGGTTCAGGTGGACGGCGTATATGAGCGCGGCGGATCCAAGCGAAACGTCGCCGAAGCAGAGGCTCTGGTCGATGAGATCGTGCGCCGCGTATACGATGACAACCTGGTAAAGGAAAGCATCGGCGTCGTTACTTTTTCCCTGGTTCAGCAGTTGTGCGTTCAGGATGTACTCGAAGAACGCATTGTCCGGGATGAAAAACTGGAGGAACGCCTGGCGCTGCTCCCCGAGCCGATCTTTATCAAAAATCTGGAAAACGTTCAGGGTGACGAACGGGATGTCATCCTGTTCTCCGTGGGCTACGGACCGGACGAAGAGGGTAAGGTCTCTATGAATTTCGGACCGCTCAACGCAGACGGCGGCTGGCGCCGCCTGAACGTAGCGATCACGCGTTCCCGCACCGAGATGATCATATTCTCCGTGCTGAAACCGGAGCAGATCGATCTGAGCCGGACGAAGGCGGATGGTGTAGCCGGCCTGAAGGGCTTCCTGGAATTTGCGCGCAGCAAAAAGGCTTCCGGCCATTACGACATCTACCAGAATGAGATGCGCAGAAGCAGGACCGAACAGTGGATCGCCTCCTTCCTTACGAAGGCAGGGTATAAGGTGCATTGCGGCGTGGGTGCGTCGAATTATAAGATGGATATCGCCGTTTGCGATCCCGAAAACAAAGAGCAGTATATGCTGGGCATCATGTGCGACGGCGCCATGTATAAAGCCGGACAGACGGCACATGACCGAAATGTTTCCCAGCCCGCCATGCTTCAGAGTCTGGGGTGGAATTTGTATCGTGCCTGGGTTCTCGAGTGGCTGGACGATCCGGAAAAACAGAAGAGCGAACTCTTCGCATATCTGGAGGGCATGCGCATGCCGGAAGCCGTCACGGTTCCCGAACCGGAGCCGGAAGATCCTCAGAAAAAGATGACGCCGGAAGAAATGCTGGCGAATATGCCGCGGCTCGAAGCGGAGCAGGATCCGTATAAACTGCCGTATCAGAAGGTCTCTTTCGCGACCTCCTATGAGAGTGAGGATTTCTACAAACCGCAGACATTGCCCCTGATCGTCCGACTGATGGATAAGACGCTCACAGCGGAATCCCCGATCGCAAAATCACTGCTGTATAAGAGAATCTGCGGCGTATTCCATATCTCTAAGATGGGAAGCAAGGTCTACGATATTTTGGAAAATGCGATCGGCCGCGTTAAGATCGATCTGTTTACCGAGGAAGCCGGTGAGACCTTCCTGTGGAAGACGCAGCCTGCGGGCAGCTGGATGATCTATCGTTATCCGGCTGCAACGAATGATCGCCGCGACATCGAGGAGATCCCGCTTATGGAGATCTCGAATGCGGTGTACGGCCTGCTGCGGGCGCAGTACAACATGACGCTTACGGACCTGAGCAAAGCAGTCGCTAAATACTTCGGTTATATCCGTATGGGTGAAAGCGTAGAGAGCCGGATCTCGGATGCGATCCTGCTTACGAACGAGCGCGGTCTGCTGATGCGGGACGTAGATCAGATCCATGTTACGGCAAATGCGAAAAACTGACAAAATCGTATAGAAAATCAGGGAAATTTACATATATTTCGCGTGAAATTTCCTTGACATAACTACGGCATTTCATTATAATGGAAACAGACTATTAAAAGGGCGATTTGCACGTAAAATCGCCGATGGAGGGTAAAATGATCAAAAGTGTATTTGATTCATCATTCCGTAAGTACGGAAAGGTTGTAGAAGGTTATGATATCAAGGCTCTCTCGGAAGAGATGATGAAGCTTCCCTGCCCGGACGGCGTAGTATACGTTCCCGGAGTTGAAGCTCTTGAAGCAACTCCTTTTGCTAAGAAGATGCAGGAGATGTTTTACGGCGGTCTGCCGATTCAGGTCGGCTACTGCAACGGCCATAATAAGATGTTGAACGCTCTGGAGTACCACCGTTCGTCCGAGATCAATGTTGCTGTCGGCGCTGACATGATCCTGATGCTGGGCCTTGAGGCTGACGTTGAACCGGATTTCACTTACGATACCTCGAAGGTCGAGGCTTTCCTGGTTCCCGAAGGCACCGTTGTTGAAGTATATGCGACTACGCTTCACTACGCACCCTGCGGCGTGAACGGAAACGGTTTCCGCGGCACGGTCGTTCTTCCGAAGGACACCAACACAGACCTGGTTGCCATTCCCGAGAAGAAGGGTGAGGATGCCCTCCTGTTCGCTAAAAACAAGTGGCTCATCGGCCATGCTGAAGGCGGTCTGGATGAAGGCGCTTTCATCGGTCTGAAGGGTAAGAACCTTTCTCTGGATGATTTTTGATCGATCGAATCGGTGATTGTTATTCATGATCCGGGAAAGCGGGGGTATGCATGAAACGATTCATTGCCAAACAAGTTAAAAAACATGCGCCCGGCATAGCATATAAGCAGGGCATGAAAAAACTGCAGGGCATGATGGATGCGAAGAAAGAGTACATGAAAGCGACGCTTCCAATACTGGCAGCACTTACCGCCTGCATCTATCTGCAGAATAATTTTTCGGAGCATAACCGACCGGAGTGATCACATGGATAAACTGGAAAAGATCGAACTGAAAGCCAAAAAGAAAAAGATCAAACAGAAGGAAAAAGCTCGCAAGAAGCGAATGAAGATGCGTCCGAAGACGCTGTTGCTGTATCTGGTCATCCATACGGCAGCTTTTGCGATCTTAAACGATAAGTTCTTGACTGTGGATGATATTAAGAACGTAAAGAAAAAGAAGACGGATCAATAGAGGAGGCGGCATCATGGATTATAATCCGAAAGTATTTACCAAGTTAAGCTACGGTGTATATATCGTTACAACCTGGGACCGCGGTAAGCCCACGGGCTGCGTTGCGAACAGCGCGATGCAGATCACGTCGGAGCCTGCGACCATCGCGGTGAGCATTCACCATAACAACTTTACAAACACCTGTATTAAGCAGTGTAATCACTTCGCAGTGAATATCATGGCGGAAAACCAGGCACCGGATCTGATCGGTAAGATGGGTTATTCGTCCGCGAAGCGTGTAAAGAAGTTTGATGGCGTTCCCTATACGCTGAAGAGCCGCATGCCCATCATTGACAGCAGCCTCGGTTTCGTCAGCTGTAAGGTCATCAACACGGTGGAAACCGATACCCATACCATCTTTATCGGCGAGGTCATCGGCGGTGAGATCATGGATGAGCAGGGCAAGCCTATGACTTATGCATACTATCACGATGTAGTTAAGGCTAAGGCAGCGCCGAACGCACCGACATTTATCAAAGAGGATTGATGATCCTTATCGGATATAGCACAGGCAGGGGAATTCGATCGAAGACTCCTGCCTGATTGTATGATTGGAACTTTTTATGGAAAAACGATTGATCATTTTCGATCTGGACGGGACATTGCTGAATACGCTGGAAGACCTGACGGACAGTCTGAATGCGGTACTGGCGGCGCATGGTCTGCCTGAGCATTCGAAGCAGGCAGTGAAAGGTTTCGTCGGCAACGGTGTACGCAAACTGATCGAGCGCGCGGTCCCGGGAGGGGAGAATAATCCACTGTTTGAGACGGTGCTCGATGAGAATAAAGCCTACTACCGCGAGCATATGGACATTAAGACGGCGCCGTATCCGGGAGTTCTTCGGGCGCTTAAGAAACTGAAGACGGCCGGTTATATAACGGCGATCGCCTCGAACAAATACGATGCGGCGACGCAGGGGCTTAAGGAGAAGTTTTTCTCCGAAACGATCGACGCCGCGCTCGGCGACGGTGTCGTGGCGACGAAGAAACCGCAGCCCGAGATCATTTTCGAACTGATGCACAGACTTCGCGTTTCCGATCCGAAGAATGTACTTTATGTTGGTGACTCCGATGTGGACATTCAAACCGCTGCGAATGCAGGCATCGGATGCATCAGCGTCTGCTGGGGCTTTCGCACAGCGAAGTTCCTGAAGGAGCACAAAGCGCAGATTCTCATTGACCGTGCGGGAAAACTTCCCGAAGCGGTGGAGATGTATTTTAATAAGATTTCGAAGAAATAACAGGCAGGGTAAGAGCATGGACCGATCCGAATTGAAGGCATATAAAAAGAATTTCGAATACTCGTACACGCCCGGCGCGTTCCCGACGTTTGAACTTTTGAATAAACGGCCGGGACAGGCACTCGGCGTGCTGGTCTCATCGACATTTACCGAAATGGAGAAACTGAGATCCGTTTGCGGTAAGAACGGGATCCCGGTCTGGGAGGACGAAAAGCGCCTGGCGCGTCTGTCCGATAAAGAAAACGTCTTTGTTATGGGCGTGTACGAGAAGTATTCGCAGGACCTTTCCGAAAAGGATCCGCATATCGTCCTGGTGTCGCCTTCGAATATGGGCAATGCAGGAACGATCCTGCGGACCGCACTCGCTTTCGGATATCACGATATCGCGATCATCGGAACGGCGGTCGACATGCACAACCCGAAGGTCGTGCGTTCCTCCATGGGAGCCATGTTCTCCCTGCGGATCCGCAACTATGAGACGTTTGATGAATATCGTCGGGACTTCCCGGAGCATGAGATCTACACGTTCATGCTGACCGGTAAGAAGCAACTGACCGTACAGGAAGTCACGAAGAAGCCGGAGAAACCGTTCTCGCTCGTTTTCGGAAACGAGGCGACCGGACTGCCGGCGGAATATGAAAACTACGGTACGAGCCTGCTGATTCCGCAGAGTGATGAGGTAGATTCGTTAAATATCACGATCGCAGTCGGAATCGGAGCCTATATGTTCCGGCCGATCGGCTGAGGTATTTTGTTATGAATGGTTTACGCTATGGCGGATTAGAATGCGGCGGAACGAAGATGGTCATGGCCGTGTGTGACGAGAAGGGTATGGTGCTGGATAAAGCGTCGATACCGACTCAGGGGCCGGAGGAGACCTTAGCACAGATCGTCGCGTATTTTACCGATTGGGATGTAAAGTCATTGGGTGTAGGCGCGTTCGGTCCGGTCGACCTGAACGTTTCTTCGCCGACGTTCGGGAACATCCTGAATACTCCGAAACTTGCATGGCAGAATGTACCGCTTTTGGAGACACTTAAGGAAGGCATCGGGGTTCCGGTCGTTTTGGATACGGACGTAAATGCCGCCCTCTATGGCGAGGTCGTCCTGGGCTGTGCGAAAGGAATCGACCATGCCGCTTATATCACGGTCGGTACCGGCATCGGCATCGGGCTTTGGCTAAACGGCAGATCCTATCATGGCCTTTTGCACTCCGAGGGCGGACATATGCGGGTTGCACGTTATGACGGCGACCGGTTCGAAGGAAATTGCCCGTTTCATAAGGATTGCCTGGAGGGAATGGCGGCAGGTCCCGCGCTTTTGAAACGATACAAGGTTTCGAAGCCCGAAGAGATCTGGATGCAAGAGGGCGCCTTGGAATTAGAGAGTCATTACATCGCGGAAGCGATCACGAATCTAACCATGCTGCTTTCGCTGCAGGTCGTTATCCTCGGCGGCGGTGTATGCAATACGCCGGGACTGTTGGACCGTGTACGGGAGATGGTGGCAGAGAAGCTCGGTAAGTATTTACCGCGGCCGGATAAAGACCATATGGATGCTTATATCCTGCCGGCGGCTCTGAATCCCGACCAGGGTATCGTAGGCGCCGCCATGCTGGGCAGGGATTTTGCCGGTTGAGGAACTGGATCACAAACGAAAGGAGGAGTATATGAGATATTTGAAAATCATCCGTAGGATCGCGTATATGGCCCTGATTTTGACATTTGCCATTACGACGAGTATTTATGCGGATAACAGGCAAAAACGCGAATATGAAGCGATTACGCCCTTTTCGGGTATATTGTGTGATCAAACTTACTCTTCCGATGATCCGAGTGATGGACTCAAGGATCTCTTTACCATATTTACCGGTTATTCCGAGGAACGTAAACCACGGGGAGAGAGTGAGATACGGGAGACCGTTTTGTACACGTTTCCGCTGTTTGTATGGGCGAAAACCCTTGTGGCACGCGTGATCGATCATCCGGATTTTGCATTTGCCTACAAACTCCCGCTGGCTCGCCGCATGTTCTTGAATTCTTTATTTGTTTCGGCCGATGTGCGTAATTCCAGCCTCTTAGGTCAGAAACTGTGGAATGATCTTTGCGCGGAAGAAGCATTTACCGATGCGGTTAAAGAGAAGATGGACGGAAAGAACAGCACGACCTTTGTTTACAAGACTGAATCGCAGGATCTGTCATACTCGGTCGCGAATATTCAGGTCATATGTCGCAGAATGTCCGCTTCCGAAGAGGGCGAGAGGATATTCGTGGAATGCTCGGATCTTTATGATTTCGATCCGACGGAGAATGTAGTATATTTGGATGATCTCGGGAAGATCGTAAATGAGATCGGATGGCAGGGTTATCGTTTGCGGATATTGACTCCGTATTCGATCTATACGATGGGTGTGCTGACCATCCGTTAAGAGGGAAAAGAAGATGAGGATAGCATTTGTATCGGATCAGATCAAAAGAGAATTGATGATCAACTTATGTGTTGCTTATAAGTTGCTGCTTAAGAAGCATGAATTGTATGCGACGCAGACGACAGGAACGAAGATCGAGGAGGCGACCGGGCTGACAATTACGAAGTATCTGCCGGGGCCTTTGGGAGGCGCAGAGCAGCTGCTGCGGCAGATCGAGCGGGATGAACTCGATGCAGTTATATACTTTCACCAGGCGGCAGATCCCGAATCCGCCGTTTACGATAAGGCGCACTCGAATTTCTTCCCACGCGTCGTTAAGAACTGCGATATCGCATGCATTCCGCTTGCGACGAATATCGCGACTGCGGAAGCAATCATCCTCGGTATCGACGCAGGAGATCTGGATTGGAGACAGTGATATAAAAATATAAACAGCCGGTCAATGTATTGCTTTGACCGGCTGTTTTCTTTTATCGGTTCAGGAAATCGTACTGGGACATATACAGTTTGTGGTACAGTCCGTTTTCCATTTTTAAGAGTTCGTCGTGTGTTCCTTCCTCGCAGATCTCGCCATGATCGACATAGAGGATCTTATCGGCGTTGCGAATCGTCGAGAGACGGTGGGCGATAACGAAGGAAGTACGGTTCTTCAGCAACTCGGCCAATCCACGCTGGAGGGCGATCTCAGTCTCGGTGTCGATACTGGAAGTCGCCTCATCCAGGATCAGAATCTTCGGATCTGCCAGAAGAGCCCGGGCGAAGGAGATCAGCTGGCGCTGGCCGGCCGACAGACGGGAACCCCGTTCATTGACCTCGGTCTGATATCCGTTCTCCATCTGCATGATGAAGTCGTGCGCACATACGGTTTTCGCTGCGCGGATAACGTCCTCGTCGGTCGCTTCCATGTTTCCGTAACGGATGTTATCCATGATGGTACCTGAGAAGATGAAACTGTCCTGTAGCATGACGCCCATCTGCTTACGCAGGGATTTGATCGTGACATCCTGGATGTTCACACCGTCGATGGTGATGGCTCCGGAGTCGATGTTGTAGAAGCGGCTCAGCAGGTTGATGATGGTCGTTTTGCCCGCACCCGTCGGTCCCACGATGGCGAATGTATCGCCGACCTTCGTTTTGAAACTTACGTGGTTCAGTACGCGGATGCCTTCTTCGTAGCTGAAGCTTACGTCGTTGAATTCAACGGCGCCCTCGATGGGAGGCATCTCGCCAGCGCCCGGAGCGTCATGGACCAGGACGGGCTCGTCGATGGTCTCAAAGATACGCTCGAGATAGGCGATCGCATTTAATAGGGACGTATAGAAGGAGGCCAATGTATTGACCGGCTGCCAGAAACGTCCGATGTACTGGATAAACGCCACGAGGATGCCGGCGCTCATGAGGTCGGAATTACCGGTCAGCATGGATACACCGATCACATAGATCGCGGAGGTGGTGCCGATGGAAATGATGTCGACACAGGGCCACAGCATGTTGTTATAGAGTACGGCGCGCAACCAGGCTCTGCGGTAACTGCTCGAGAGCGAGTTGAAGATCTCCATGTTCTTGTCTTCGCGGACGAAGGACTGGGTAACGCGGATACCGTTGATGCTCTCGGCGATATAGGCGGTCAGGTTGCTCTGCTTGTTGCTGGAGATCTGCCATGCTTTCCGCTGGCGTGTCTTGATGAACCATACGGCCATCAACAGGACCGGGAGACCACACATGCAAATGAGGGTCAGACGAACGCTGATCAGCAGCATGTAGATGAAAATGATGATCAAACTGAAGAGATCGGTGATCGTGTTTACGATACCGTTGCTGAGCAGGTCGCTGAGGCTGTTGACGTAATTGACCAGACGGACCTGGATCTTGCCGTGTGGACGGTTATCGTAGTAGGAGAAGGGCAATTCTTGCAGATGCGTGAACAGATCTTTACGCAGGTCGTAGATGATGCCTTGACCGATCTCGTTGGTAAGTTTGACCTTTAGCACCAGAATAAAGGCGCAGACTAAGGTGATACCAATCATCAGGCAGGTCAGAAAGACGATGCCGCCTTTGTTGCCTTCCGGGATGTAGGTATCCAGAATGGTTCGGATGAACATCGGAGAGAGCAGACCCAGGGCGCTGGAGATCAGCATGAGGACGATGACAAACACAAATTTGGAGCGACGTGGCTTCAGATATACGCCCAGACGCTTCAGCTGTTTGAAATCAAATTTGGATTGGAGCGTTTCGTCAATATCATACTTATTTCTTGCCATATTGTGAACCTCCTATCTTTTCGAATTCCCCATATTGATTGTAAAAAACCTTCGCATAGCGACCGTCCATTTTCAAGAGTTCCTCATGCGTACCCTGTTCGATGATCTTACCGCCGTCGATGACGAGGATCTGATCTGCATTGATGATGGAAGAGATACGGTGGGCGATAATGAAGATCGTGCGATCGCCGGAGACTGCCTCCAGTTCGTTCTGGATCTGGGCTTCCGTTTCCATGTCGATGGCGGAAGTGGTGTCATCGAGGATCAGGATCGAAGGGTTCTTCAGGAGGGCACGCGCCAGCGAGATACGCTGTTTCTGGCCGCCGGAAAGTCCGACACCGCGTTCGCCGATGATGGTATCGTAACCGTCGGGCATTTCCCGTATGAAACCATCCGCGTTCGCGATCTTCGCGACTCTTTCCACGTCCTCAAAGGAGCAGTTCGGGTCACCGTAGGAGATATTGCCCTCGATGGTATCGGAGAAGAGGAAGACATCCTGCATCGCCATACCGATATTGCTTCGAAGCACGTTGATATTCATGTTCTTTACGTCGACGTCATCAACGAATACGCCGCCGTGGTTGGCATCATAGAAACGACAGATGAGGTTGACCAGAGAGGATTTACCGGAGCCGGTCGCGCCGATGATACCGATGGTCTGGCCGGGCAATGCGGTAAATGTGATATCCGTCAGGATGTCCTCATCATGGGAATTATAGTATACGTGCTTGAATTCGACTTTGCCTTTGAACTGCTTCATCTCGACCGGGGCTTCCGGCGTCTTGATGTCGGGTTCCGCGGTGTAAGTCGCGTGGATCTTTTCGAGACTCGTTATGAAGCGCAGGAGGTCATTCACCAGCCAGCCGACCATACGGAGCGGGTTGTTGAGCATCCAGAGGTAGCCGGTCACGGCAACGAGGTCGCCGGGCGACATGTTCCCGCCGATAACGGAGAAACCGCCGACGATGAGAACTACGACGGTCATGATGTTCGACAGGATCTCAAAGCGGGGAATGAATTTGCACCAAACTTTTGCAGAAGCCAGCTGCGAATCGCGGAATTTCGCATTTTCCTTATCGAACTTCGATTCCTCGAAGTCTTCTTTTGCGAAGGCCTTGATGACGCGGTTGCCGCTGATGTTTTCTTGGGCAAATGTGTTCAGGCTCGAGAAGGCGTCGCGGTTACGGCGGAATGCGGGCTTGACTTCTTTACTCTGACGGAAGGTCGTGTAGGCCGTGAACGGCAGTACGACGAGCAGAGCGAGCGCCAACTTCCAGTTATAGAAAATGATCATGGTCAACGAGAAGATGAACAGGAGAGCATTTTCCAATAACTGATAGATAACGAACGCGATGAAGTGTCGTACGGCGTCCATGTCACCCGTCTGACGGGAGAGGAGGTCGCCGGTGCGGTTGTTGTTGAAGAAGTTGAAGTCTTCCAGCATGAGACGGCGGAAGACCGCTTCGCGCATCGCGTACAATGTGTTCTGGGAACAATACTCGAAGAGCATCGTGAAAGAAAAGCGGATCAGGCCGCGCAACAGTGTAAGACCAACCAGAAGGAACAGAAGGTTCTTAAGTAGGCCGTACTGTTCCTGGTAGATGACTTCGTCGATGATCCTACCGGAGATCATGGGGTTGATGACTGCGAGCGCGCTGGCGACCGCGACCATGAACAGACTGGGGATGATGATCGGCAGATACTTCTTTAGAAATGAATAGAACCAGGGCCACGGCTTATCCTGCATGTGATTTTTCAGGAGATTCTCTCTCGAAAGGGGAGCGGGAGCCGCAAACCGTTTTCGTTTTTTTGTAGTTTCTTGTGCCATGTTTGCCTCCAACCGACATGTTACTGCATGTCGAAACAGGGATAGGTTTACAAATTATATAGTCGGAATTATATTGCAACTGACTCAAGAAAAAAATGTCATTTCCCAACAAAAAGATGTGTTTTATTTTTCTCTTTATGAGTAAACAAAAAAATACAACAAATCTATTCAAAAGTATGGAGTTCCGAAATGTTTTTCGTAAGGTTGCGTAAGGAAATCGAAAGAGAACTGAAAGGAAAATGAATTTGACACAGGGCCGTGCGATATGCTAAAATACAGATGTGATCGATCCAAGTTTTTGCATACATTTTGCGATACTGCGGTAAGGAGGCCCCATGGCAGACAGGGATTATGACTTGACTTATTCGGATCTAAACCCGCAAGTCTTTTATGCAGTCAAAAACACCCGAACCCAAGACGGCGTATTTCACACCCATGATTATACCGAAATCTTCGTCATCCTGTCCGGCGTACAGAAGTTTGTCGTAGCAGGGGAGCAGATCGAGGCGAAGACCGGCGACGTTATCGTATGCAACGCCGGTGAATTGCATGTGGATGTTGTGACGAACCGTCAGGATCCTGCTGTGCAGTTTGTTATCGGATTTACCGATTTTCACTTTCGGGACATGCCGCAAAACGTATTTCAGTTTCCGAATTCGAACTCGCACGTTTTGCACACGGATGGTGTTAACCGGCAGATGATCTTCTCGATCTGTTTTGATATGGTCGCAGAAGGAAGCAGTGAGATGGCCGGGCGTTATTTCATGCTGAAGGCTTACCTGATGCAGCTTTTGACCTGGATCATCCGGACGACACGTGAAAAAGAAGTCGAGCAGAAGACCTACCCGTTTGAGAACTTCCATAAATCCTATGCGGTAAAACGCATCCGTAAGTATCTGGAAGAACACTATGCGGAAAAGATCAGCCTGGACCGTATCGCAAAAAACATGTATCTGTCCTCGGTCTATATCTCGAAGATCTTCAAAGAGGAGACCGGCGAGACACCGATCAACTATTTGATCAAGATCCGCCTGGAGAAGGCCTGCTCGCTTTTGGAAACGGCTCCCGGCGAGAGTATCAAAGAGATCGCGTTAGCGGTTGGATATAATGATGTATATCATTTTTCCAAGTTGTTTAAGAAATACTATAAAGTTTCGCCCCTGAGTTATAAAAAGGGCGGGGCGTCACGGCAGAAGTAGCCGGAAAGGAGAAACAAATGGCATCAAAAACTAAAGGTTTTACAATTCGTTTCAAGTACAATGCGCCGGTCGTTCTGACGTTTGCTCTAATAGCTCTCGGCGCATATTTCCTGAATCAGGCCACAAACGGATCTGCGAATGTAAACTATTTTTCAACGTATCGGCATTCAATGCTGGATCCCCTGACCTATATTCGGGCTTTCGGTCATGTATTGGGTCATGATTCCTGGCAACATTACTTTAATAATATGTTGCTGTTCCTGCTTTTGGGACCGATCTTGGAGAAAAAATACGGAAGCAAGCCGATCCTTATCATGATTTTGATCACAGCGGTATTTACGGCTCTGGTCAATTCGATCTTTTTCCCGAATGTTCGTCTCCTCGGAGCCAGCGGTATCGTTTTCATGTTCATCCTTCTTTCCAGCGTAGTTGCAGTTGAAAAGGGTGAGATCCCGATCTCTTTCATCGTTATCGTAGTTCTGTACCTGGGACGTGAGATCGTAGGCATGATGGAGAGTAATAATATCTCCGAATTGGCACACATCATCGGCGGCGCATTCGGAAGCTTCTTCGGTTTCTATTCACTTGGAACCAAAAAGAAATAAGCAAGAAGTACATACATATATAAAAGCGGTGCAGGTCGTTTGGCCTGTACCGCTTTTTCATTAAGAGCCATATATAAATCTGTCTTTCTGTCTGTGTTTGGAACCGGCTTGCGAAGCGAAAAATACGGCAGGATCACCGGTTTTCTTTCATCCACGCTTCATGGACCTCGGTCGCATAGCCCACGGTCTCCATGGCGTCCTTGCAGTATTTATCCGCGCCGATCATGTCGGCGTATTCCTGCGTGAGTACGGCACCGCCGACCACGGCTTTCGCCCAGGGAGCTTTCTCACGGAGCAGCTTGATCGTGGCTTCCATTGAAGGCACGGTCGTCGTCATCAGCGCCGACAGGCCTACGAGCGGAGCGTGGTGCTCGATGCAGCTCTCAACGACCGTTTCGGGCGGAACGTCCTTTCCCAGGTCAATGACATCGAAACCGTAGTTTTCGAGCAGGGTCTTTACGATGTTCTTTCCGATATCGTGAATGTCACCTTTGACGGTGGCCAGAACGATCTTGCATTTTTTTTGCTGCTGTGTACCGCTGTTGATCATGTGCGTTTTGATCACATCAAAGGCGGCAGAGCAGGCACCGGCGCTCATGAGCAGCTGCGGCAGGAAGAGAGTTTTCTGTTCGAAACGTTTGCCGACGTCATTCAGCGCCGTGATCAGATGATCGTTGATGATCACCATCGGATCGACGCCTTCGCCGATCATGGCCTTCGTTTTTTCAGCGGCCGGTTCTGCCAGACCCTTTGTGATAAAAAACTCCAGGCTGTCGTTTGCGGCGCCGGATCCGGCTTTTGCAGCGGCTGAGGCAGTACCCGCAGTCGCGGCCGAACCCGCGGTCAGTCGGTCTTCATTTTCCGTGGCAAATGTAATATAATCCAAGCATTTTTCGTCGAGACCGGAGAGCATGCAGTGGCAGGCGTAAGCCTTTTGGATATCGATCGAATTCGGGTTGATGATCGCGGCGGAAAGCCCGGCCTGCATGGCCATCTGGAAGAAGGCGGCCGTGACGATCTCGCGGTGCGGCAATCCGAAGGAAATGTTGGACACGCCCAGAATGGTTTTACCGTGATAGATGC
>ONPC01000018.1 GCA_900319565.1 uncultured Eubacteriales bacterium
GGAGAGGGAGGCACGAAGCGCGCCGAGGAGGACGCCTATGCGAGGTTTAAGTACGACGCAACGGCTGAGCAGGACGGAAAGATCACGGCCCGGGTGGCGGAACTGGCAGAAAAACGCGGCGTGACCATGACGGAGATCGCATTGGCCTGGCTGCTTACAAAGGTAGCATCTCCCGTGGTCGGAGCGACGAAGCTCCATCACATCGAAGGAGCGGCGCGGGCAGTGGAACTTAACCTGTCGGCGGAGGAGATCCGCTATCTGGAAGAACTGTATGTGCCGCATCCGCTGGCGGGCGTCATGGCGCAGAATAAACCGGCGGCGGCAAAAGAGAAACACGTCTGGTCCACCGGTGATCAGAAGATCGGAAAGTAAACGGAGGTAAAAGATATGGCTGAAAAGATCGTACAGACCGCAGGAAGGAAACAACTGGGCGATTTCGCCCCGGAGTTCGCGCATTATAATGACGACATCCTGTTCGGGGAAAACTGGAATAATACGGACATTGACCTGAAGACCCGATGCATCATCACGGTCGTTTCCCTGATCTCGAGAGGGGTGACGGATTCGAGCCTGAAGTATCATCTGACGAACGCGAAGGATCATGGCGTAACGCAGAAAGAGATGGCGGCGATCATTACCCATATTTCGTTCTACTGCGGCTGGCCGCTGGCGTGGGCCGCGTTCAATATGGCGAAGGAAGTATATGGCGAGCAGGATCCGAAGTAGACGGAGAAGAACGCACTTACAGAGTAAATATTCGGTTGATGAATTAAGAGGAGAAGTTTTATGAGAAGAATTGTTACAGTCATTGCGATGGTTATGATGTTGGCGGTGATCACTGCCTGCGGAAAAACCACGCAGCAGGAAACAACAGGCGCGCAGGAGACGGCTCGGAGTACATCCAGCACTACGGCTGCGCAGGCTAAAACAACGGAAGATGCAGGAAGTGCTCAGACGGATGCCGCACCGGGTCAGGCGACCGAAAGCGCGACGGAGGAAAACAGCGAGCAGCCTGCGCCTGCGCATTCAGAGGTTCTGGTAGCCTATTTTTCCGCGACAGGAACCACGAAGAAGGTTGCGGAAAAGATTGCATCCATTACCGGCGGCGACCTCTATGAGATCGTGCCGGCAGAGCCCTATACGACCGAAGATCTGAATTATAACGACCGCAGCAGCCGTTCGACGAAAGAACAGAACGATAAAAGCGCGCGGCCGGCGATCGGAAGCGAGGATGTTTCCCTCACGGGTTATACCACGATCTATCTGGGCTTCCCGATCTGGTGGGGCGAAGAGCCGAGGATCCTCGATACGTTTGTTGAAAAATACAGTTTCGAGGGCATCACGGTGATTCCGTTCTGCACGTCGGGCAGCAGCGGTATCGGCCGGAGCGGCCCGAATATGAAAGCACTCGCGGGCACTGGAAACTGGCTGGACGGCAAACGCTTCGGCGCAAATGTGTCGGAGGCGGATCTGAAGTCTTGGATCGACGGTCTGAAGTAATAATATACGGAGGTATAGATCATGGCCAAGGCAAAAACGAACAGTATCATAAAGCGGATCGTGGATGTGGTCATGAGCGTCCTCCTTCTGTTTCTCATGGCCTACCAGGTCACGGGAGAGGCCTTGCACGAATGGATCGGAATCGGCATGACAGCGCTGGTCCTCCTGCACCAGATCCTGAACTGTAAGTGGTACAGTGTTTTCTTTAAGGGAAAATACAACCCGTATCGTATGACCACGACGATCCTGAATATACTGCTTCTGCTGGGCTTTGCGCTGACTGCTTTCTGCGGCATGTCCATGAGCGGCCACGCGGTGCCGTTCCTTTACGGCATGGCCCCGATGCAGTTTACCCGCAGGATGCATCTGTCCATGTCCTATTGGACATTTGTGCTGATGGGACTTCATCTGGGAATGCATGTTACGACGATGTTCGCAGGCCTGCGTCTGAAAAAAACGGCGAAAACGGTCCTGACGGCCTTCTTTATCGGAATCGGCGGGATCGGCCTGGGACTGTTTTTGAAGAGCGGTCTTCCGGATTATCTGTTTTTCCGCACACCGTTTGCTTTTTTGGACTATGATAAATCCGGCTGGCTGGTATTTCTTGAGAACCTGCTGATGCTGTCGTTCTGGGCTCTGATCGGAGCGCAGGCAGCCCGCATCTGCAGGAACGCTTCACAAAAGGCGGGTACGAAAGAGAACCCGCTGATCCCAGTGGTCGTCATGATGGCGGCTGTGATCATCGGGATCGTATTTTTGCTCGTGACCCGTTCCTCCGGCAATGCGGAGCCATTCGGTGAGACAAACCCGCCTGCGAAGCAGACACAAGCGGCAAGACCCGGGGAAACAGCGAAAGCATCGGATCCGTCACGGGCGGAAAGCGTGCCCGGAAAGGAGGACACCATGTCGAGAGAAGATCATGGATCAGACAACAATATCGTGGAGGTACAGGACGGCTTTCGCCTCATTCGCGGAGGTGCGTTTCTGATGGGAAGCCCGGAAACCGAGAACTGGCGGATCGACGACGAGACGCAGCATGAGGTTACCGTGGGCGCGTTCTACATGGACCCTTACGAGACCACACAGAGGGAGTATATCCGGCTGATGGGAGAGAACCCTTCCACATTTATCGGAGAGGACCTGCCGCTCGAGAACATCACATGGACGGATGCGATCCGCTATGCGAACGCAAAGAGCGTGGACGCGGGCCTTACACCGGTCTACAGCATCAGTGAAGGCGGCGTGTCATGGAACCTGGCGGCAAATGGTTACCGCCTGCCGACGGAAGCAGAGTGGGAATATGCCTGCCGCGCAGGAACACAGACTCCGTTTAATACGGAGAGATCCTTAAGCGCGGCGGAAGCGAATTTCTACGGACATTATCCGTACGAGATCGAGGAAAACTATTTTGATAATTCAGTCCTGGAAGCCAGACCCGGCGAATACCGGGCGAAGACGGTCGCGGTCGGCAGCTTTACGCCGAACGCCTGGGGCCTCTATGATATGCATGGAAATGTAAATGAGTGGTGCTGGGATTACTACGGCGACTACGATACGGCGGCGGGCGACAACCCGACAGGGCCGGCTTCCGGGACCAGACACGTGTACCGCGGCGGCGGATGGAACGACTTCGCGAAGAACATGCGCAGCGCTTACCGGGCCGCAGGCCAGGAAGACATGCGCAGCTACAATCTGGGGCTGCGTCTGGTCAGAAACGCGGATAACAGCCGTTCGGGCTTTGTGACGGCAGGAGAAACTGCCTTGCAGGCAGAGACCGGCGGAAAGATCCTGATCGCCTATTTCTCCTGGAGCGGCAATACGCGCGGTATCGCCGGGGAGATCCGGAAACAGACGGGAGCCGATCTCTTTGAGATCCGGCCGGTCCATCCGTATTCCACGGATTACAATACGGTCCTGATGGAAGCGCAGGAGGACCAGCACAAGCAGGCTCGGCCGGAACTTGCGGAGCATCTGCCGAACATGGATGATTATGATATTATTATTCTGGGATATCCGAACTGGTGGGCGTCGATCCCGATGCCGATCGCGACCTTCCTGGAGGAATACGATCTCTCCGGAAAAACGATCCTGCCGTTCTGTTCCCACGGCGGCGGAAGGTTCGGGCAGAGTCTGACGGCCATAGCAAAACTGGCGCCGAATGCCGTGATGGGCACCGGACTGTCTGTTCATTATTCGGGAGGTTCGAAGCTTCCCGAGGATGTGGCAGCCTGGCTTGATGCGAACCATATTAAACATTGATACGTAGAAACCGTATCGAATAGAAAAGACATATAAAAATTTTGCAACTGCCTGCGAACAGCAGGCAGTTTTTTTATGCTGCAATCACGGTAGAAGCGCCGTTTGACCAATGAAGAGATCGAGGTGCGCAATCTCAAAATATTCCTCATAAAATATTGCTAAAATCCCGAGGCGGGAACAGGCTGAAACAGGACAATCGATTCCACTAAAAAGCGTGAAATACGAGTTGGATTTTCGGATAATAGGTTGGCATTTGTGTAACATTTTTCAGGAGGTGTTGACAAAAAGAGTAAAAGTTATATAATTATACTCAGGTATAGGTAATATGTTGGGATTGTTTGGTTGCCTAACGGTATATTATTGTAAAGTAGGGAAACTAATGGTTTAATGTTGTCAAGTCGGGAAAGTAACGGTTTGATATTGTCAATTAGGGAAAGAGGAAAAAATGAAAATTAAACTTGCGATACTGGATTCGGATAAGGCATATCTGAATCGTTTGGTGTCAGCACTTAATGCGAAGTATTCGGACAGTTTGGTAGTCTATTCGTTTACGGAGGCCCAGATGGCCTTTGAGGAAGTGGAGAGAATCCACACGCATATCCTGCTTATAAGCATGCACGTAGATGCGGATGTCCGAAATCTGTATAAGAAATGTCAGCCCGTGTATCTGCTCGATGAAGCTACAGAAGATACATATAAGGGTTACCATGCAATTGGAAAGTATAATAGCGTAGACTATATTTATAAAAAGATGTTGGATTATTACGCCGAAGCCACTGAGGAAAACGCTCGCCTTCGGCTTAATGACGATTCTACCAGAATTATCTTATTCACGTCCCCCGCTGGTGGAGTCGGCACTTCCTCCATGGCTGTCGCATGCGCGAAAAAGATCGCGATCTCCGGGAAAAAAGTCCTCTATTTTGACCTGGATCGTTTTGCGGAAGCGGATGCTTTTTTCCATGGAACATCTGATAAGTGCATGTCTGATGTCATATACTCCGTGAAATCGAAGCGAGGAAGCGTTTCGATCAAACTGGAGAGTTATGTCAGCGTGGATGATGGTGTTTGCTATTATGCGAAAGCAAAGAGTCCGTTGGATATGTTGGAGTTGAAGGCGGAAGATGTTGCGAAGCTGGTTACCGAGCTTAAAGAATCGGTTGCGTACGATTATATTGTGCTTGATGCGCCGTTTAACCTGGACGGGCTCATGCTGCAATTCATTGACCGTGCGTTTTCGATCGTCATGGTGAGCGACGGGTCAGAGATAGCAAACAGGAAATTGAAGAGAGTTTTGGAAGGACTCGAAATCAAGGAAACACAAGAAGGACTGGACGCTTTGGATAAGACATTCATTGCGTACAGCAAGTTTGGAAGCAAAACAGGAAGAAAAGTAGCAATTGACGACGGAGATGTGAAGGAGCTGGGCGGTGTGCCTCGCTTCGAAGGGGGAACGACGGAAGCAATTGTAGATCAAATGTTGCAGAAATTGTCGTTCGAGCGTCTCCTCTGATCTTAAACGGAGGGACCCGAAATGGATGCACGGCAAGAGAGTGAATTAGTAACTCGAGTCAAGGATTTCGTTTTCGGCTTAAACAACTATACACAGATGGAAGATGATCAACTCAAGGAAGTGATTCGGGAACGGATCGAACTTGAGTCTTTGGCATGCTCATTTTACATAGCGATCGCCGATAAGATCTCTGTCGAAGAGCAAGTGTTTAGTTCGATTCGAGGTCTGGGACTTCTGGACAGCATTATTAAAGATGACACCATAACCGAGGTCATGATCAACGGCCCGGATAATATTTTCATAGAGAAAAACGGACGCCTTACCAAACTGGATAAGGTGTTTGAAAGTACGCAGCGCCTGGAAGACGTTATTCAGCGTGTAGTAGGTAAGGCCGGTCGAGAAGTTAACCAGTCGAACCCGATCGTGGATACCCGTCTGCCGGACGGCTCACGTGTAAATGTCGTACTTCCGCCGATCGCGCTTTGCGGTCCTACAATGACGATTCGAAAGTTTTCCAAGGATCCTATGACCATTGAAAAACTCATATCTTATAAATCAATCACCCGCGAGATCGCGGATAAACTCCATTTGCTCGTAAAGGCAAAATACAATATTTTCGTTTGCGGCGGTACAGGATCCGGAAAGACGACATTTCTGAATGCGTTGTCCAACTATATCCCCGGTGATGAACGTGTTATCACGATCGAGGACTCGGCAGAACTTCAGATCACCAGTATCGCGAACCTGGTCCGTCTGGAGACGCGTAATGCCAACAGCTCCGGATCCGGTGAGATCACGATCCGTGACCTGATCAAATCTTCGCTCCGAATGCGCCCGGAACGTATTGTAGTCGGCGAGGTTCGTGGCGGTGAGGCGCTCGACATGCTTCAGGCCATGAATACCGGACACGATGGTTCACTTTCGACCGGACATGCGAACTCAACGAAGGATATGCTCAGTCGTCTGGAGACGATGGTACTCCAGGGTGCTCCCGGACTTCCTCTCGAAGCGATCAAACAGCAGATCGCTTCGGCAGTCGACATCATCATCCACCTGTCCCGTCTTCGTGATAAATCCAGAAAGACGATGGAGATCACAGAGGTGCTTGGAATGAAGGATGGCGAAATTGAACTGAACCCGCTCTACGTGTTCGAGGAAGATGAAAACAGTACGGTCGAAAAAGTATCCGGCATGCTGAAGCGGACGGACAACCCGATGCGAAATACATTTAAACTGCGGCTCGCCGGTATTAAAGAGGATATCTAAATGGCAAAAGAAAAATATGTACCCTTAGTCGGAATTACCGGCGAGGGTGAAGACTACAATGTTTATAATCTGAGCGTTACGGAGCGGGTGACCGGTTTCGTGATCGGCTTTATCGCCGGCTTCGCCGGATCCCACATTATGTTCCGCTCACTCATCGTTTCCCTGATCTTCGGCCTGATCGCGGGCTATGTTGCTGTTCCGATCTACCGTAACCATTTGAAGACGAAACGGGCGAATGAGATCCTGCTGCAATTCCGTGACCTGCTGGACTCCCTGACGGGTTCATATTCCGCCGGTGAAAACACCATGGGGGCATTCGAAGCGGCATTGAAGGATATCGGGTCGGCACACGGAGAGAACGCACCGATATTCCGGGAACTGAAGATCTTGCTGAAGGGACTTCACAACAACTTCGTTATCGAAGATCTTCTCAGAGACATGGGGAAGCGTTGCGGCGCCGAGGATATCATCAGTTTTGCCGAGACGTTTGCGGTAAGTAACCGTTTAGGCGGCAACTTGAAGAAGGTCGTTTCGGAGAGTCGTAACATCATCAGCGATAAGATCGAGATCGAGATGGAAATCCAGACCAGCCTGACGTCCGGTAAGAACGAGATCAATATCCTGATGATCATGCCGTTTGTTATCATCGCTGCCATGGGAGCTATGGGTGAGAAAACATTGACCGCGAATACTCCGATAAATGTTGCGGTTAAGATCGTAGCCATCATCATGTTTGCCGTGGCTTACTATATCGGCCGCAAGATCACGGATATTAAGGTCTGAACGGAGGTTCGTTGTGGATTATACTGCTGCATATGTTATGGCCGGTATCGGCACGGGTTTGGTGCTGATCTGGGCGGTATTGTTTTTCATGTATAAAGACCGGTACGATACGTACATTGAGGCGCTGCAGGGCCAGAACTTCATCGTCCCGGAACTGTTTTTTATCGGTTATGGAGTACTCGACCTGCTTCATATCAATCTTCGCTCAGCTGCGGGCAGAAAAAAAGAAAAGAAGTTGGCGGAGATCTACGGAGAAAAATACGCGGGCTTCTATCACTGTTCCATGGTCGCGGCACAGATCACCTATTTGCTCACGTTGTTCCCGTTTGGTTTCCTGCTTGGGGCCATACTGAACGATGTGGTCATGGGTGCGGTGATCCTGATCACCACGGTTGCCATCGTTATATCTCTGGACATGCAGGTGTCAAATTCGATCGAATCAAGACGCGGCGAGATCCTCTCGGATTTCCCTGATGTCCTTTCAAAACTGACACTTCTTATCAATGCCGGAATGGTAGTCCGGGAGGCGTGGAATAAGGTGGCTTTTAGCGGTGACCGGACCCTCTATATGGAGATGCGCGCCGCCAGCGAGGAGATGAACAACGGCGTTTCGGAGCCGGAAGCGATGCAGAACTTCGCGCATCGTTGCGTTCTGAAGGAGCTTCGCAAATTTGCTTCTCTGATGGTCCAGAATATCCAGAAGGGCGGACCGGATTTTGCCCTCCAGCTCCGCGACATGAACAATGAAAGCTGGGAAGAGAAGAGACATTTGGCGAAACGCAAGGGTGAACTTGCGGGTTCGAAACTACTGATTCCGACATTGATCATGTTCGTCGGAATTTTGATCATGATTATAGTGCCGATTTTTACCGGCTTATAATACACCGGCCTGCTGGGAGGACAGCGGTCGGAAACAACTCAGGAAAGGAGGATATGAGAATGGATAAGTTGTATGTAGCTACACGCAACTGGATCAAGAGTTTCTTCGAGGAAGAGCAGGGTGAGACCAACATCATCGCCATTATCCTTTTGATTTTGGTAGTTGTAGGGCTTGTAGTAATTTTCAGAACACAGATCACTAACTTGATTAATAGTTTGTTCGGAAAAGTAAACGAATCTGTCGAGGATAGTTTCTGATTGGCTACAGATCTATTTCCTAGGTCGATTCATGCAGACAAAACTGAACGCAGGTTTTGTCGACCAGATAAATTCCGCGCCGCTTTAGCGGCGCGGGGTTTTCAGAAATTAAATTAAGGATGTATAAAAAGTATGATTTCCAAATTCAGATCGGAAGAGAGCGGGGCGGTACTGGTCGTCGAGATGACGATGGTCTTCCCAATCGTTCTGTTGGTAATGACTTTTTTAATATATTTGACCAGTTATACATTGCAGGGTATGATGATCGACTCCTACGCGAGAAAGATAGCTGTGACAGCGACTCGCTTTGCAGCGATGCCCGGATATGAAAAACTGTACTATGGAGCAGATGATAGCGAACCCGGAGGACGTATTCCGCCGCAAACGGATTTCGCGGATAAAACGGGCGCGGAGCCTTCGTTGAAGCTGGTAAATGCTATCATGAGAGAACATGATCCATACCGATATTTCGGAAATTCGTTCATTTCCGATGAAGAGATAGCTAATTTAGTATCGGACCTGGAGAATTTGGTGAACACCGGATCCTTCCTGAATGTCACGAATGTCAGTTGCTCGGTTTCGACACAGAACTATGTTCTGACGCAGCGTGTCGTCGTGGAGGTTACGCAGACCGTTGAGGTTCCGGGTTTCGTCCGGGCGCTCGGAATTCAGGACGCATTGACGAATACGGTCAGCGTATATGCTACGATCGGCGATGCTCCGGATTTTGTTCGTACGACGGATATGGTCTTCGATATGACACAGTTCCTGCTCGATAATTTGAAGATCGGAGGAGTTTCGATCAGCGATAAAATCTCCACATTTAAGCAGAAGATATCAGATGCGTTTTCAACATTAGGATTATCCTGGGGGTAATGGAAAATGAAATTTGTAGAAAAAACTAGGGGTGCAGTTTCAATCTTTTTGATCATGATCATGTTACCGATGTTCGTCCTGGCAGGCGGCGCGGTAGACGGAAGCAGAATTCATTCGGCGAAGGTCGCTATTACAGGCGCCGGTGATTTGGCGATGAATGCTGCTCTTGCGGATTACGAAACGGTTCTGAAGGATGTTTACGGCTTATTTGCCATGTCTAAAACCGTGGACGAATTAGAGGAGAATGTTTCCCGGTATTTTAAGAATACGCTGGAAAATGCCAGCCTTCTGGGTGGTGAAGCGACAACCTCGCAAGAAATGATCAACAGTGTTGTTTCCAGCTTGTTTGCAGATGGTGATGCGCCGGATAAAACGCAAAATGTCTTAAAGGCTGCGGTGGATAGCTTCAGCCTTATTCCAATGAATAACTCGATGCTGGCGAACCCAGACGTATTGGAGCGCCAGATCGTTGAATACATGAAGATTCGTGGCCCGGTAAGCCTGGGTAAAGGTTTGCTGACGAAAATAGGCTGCTTAAGCGATACAGCTGACCAAACCACGGCGGCAAAGAAAAAGTTACAATATGAGAGAAAACTGAGCTCCCTGCAGGAGGCATGTGAAACAGCTTATAATGCAATACAAGCTTATTTGGATGAATATAATGCTTCGAAGTACAAGGATAAAGAGACATCGACATATATATCAGAACTGAATACTTCGTTTGACAATGCCAAGTCGAGAATGAAGGAGATGACTGAGTATATCATTGCTCATAAGTCGGATGACTTGAATACAATGAATATCTTGAAGTCGGCAGAAGAAACTTTGATTGATGCAGCAAAGAATGGGTTTGATCCGAATTTCGTTAATGATATATATGCTTACACCAAGAGTGATGAGGATGTAAAGTCTCTAATAAAAGGAATAGTTTATCCTAATGGCGCAGCGGCAACAACTGAATCAGCGAAAAGTGGTCTTCAAAAGATAATTTCCAAGACCTGGTCTCAGCTGGCATCTGGCTATAATTCGAACAACCAATCTATATATAAAGGAACGTATTACAGTGCGGTTGAGATGGAGTGGCTAGGAGCATATTCAATCTATTCTTCTTCACAATCGCTCCGCGATGAAGTTGAATGGTTGCTGGATTATGCAAAAGCTGATGATGATAAGCAAGTTGAATATTGGACATATGCAATTGAATATTTAAAAACTCATAACACCTTGAACTCCTTGTATACGGGAACGGATCCAATAACTTTATCAGTTTCAGGTTACAGTCCCACTGCGGCTGCTTATCGCAGTCTTTTAGAGAACTTAATCGTATACTTGGTTGGGTTAGATGGCTGGGTAATGGATTTTATTAATACTTGGACTGGATGCGAGAATAGCAAAGGTGGTGCTGCCAGTGATGAGTTGTATGCATGGTATTTACATTTGACGGAAATGATTTCTCATTTGTCAGAAGCGGAAACGGCTCTTCAGAGTGTTCTCGATATGATGGATGATGTTAATTCAGCTAGAAGCGAATGGGGAGTTTCCTTAGGTAATGTAGATGATGGCGAAATAAAAGATGGCATGACTGCCGACTACAACAACTCTGCTCGAGAGGTTAAACCGGAGACGGTAGCGCCATTGAAAGATGTGGTAATCCACAATCGAGAGCATCTTAGCAAAATCAAAGAAACACTTGAAGGCATAAAATATTATGACAAGCAGGTTTGCCGTGATAAAACGGGTGTAGACTATCATAACCTGTTTTGGGATGATATCGATAAGACTATCGAGAAAACTGATACTTTTGCTATACTCCAAGGTTATGCCGAGGATCTAATCAGAGATCATTACGTAACTCCGGAACTTACTTTTGAAACAGCGTCTTCGGTATTAACTAAGATTGACGAAACCATTGACTTTTATAAATATCTAAAAAATACATGTACTCACGGCGATTCGGATGAAGCTGAAAAATCGGCGCAGGAATCGAATCGAGATAGTTTGGTTGAGGCTGGTAGCAGTGATCCACAAGTAGAAGATAGTTATCCATCGGGAAGTTTTCTTGATGGTGGATTAACTCCGGAAATTCAGGAAGCGATTCGCTCCATTGCAAAAGGCGTTGACGCTGGGGGTGAAAATACTTTTTCGGCAGATAGACCGGATTCTACAGGTGATGACGATATGGCCAAAGCAGGCGAGAACAATCTGGATGCAGTGGGATCATTGCTGACCTCGCTTGGTAGTATTGCGGAACATGCTCGGGATTATGTATATTTGGAAGAATATATGACCGAGATGTTCAGTTGTGGAACGACCGGTAAGAAGAATACGAGCACACTGTCGCTGAGTGGCGATGATATGTCACAGAATCCTCGCTATGGAAGCGAAATAGAGTATCTATTGTATGGCCTTGATACTTCCGATGGTAATCTTGCGGCCGCGAGAGGAGTTATTCTTGGCATTCGTTTTGCACTGAACTGCATATTTGCGCTGACGAACAGTTATACCCGTACCCCGGCGTTGACAGCGGCAACGGCTATAGCAGGATGGACCGGATTTGGCGTTCCTCTTGTCCAGACTGTTATTCTCCTTGCTTGGGCGTTAGCGGAATCGATCGTAGATGTAATAGACCTTTGTAATGGTGAATCAGTTGTTGTCTACAAATCCTCGTCAACGTGGGTTCTCGGTATCAGTGGACTTAAGGAAAAAGCGGTTCAATGGGGTGAAACTGCTGTTGGCTATGCATTTGACTGGGTTCAAAATATGGCGATGGATCAGATCGATCAACTGGAAGGGAAGATTGAGCAGTATATCGGTGATACGGTCGATGGCGTAGCGGAAAGTGTTGAAGGTGCCATCGTAACAATGCTGGAAGGATTGATCGTCCAAGTTGTGGGTGAGACGAATTATAATTTGACTCAAGATGATATAAAGTCCCGACTTGAAAACGCTATAGCAGAAGCAAAAAGTGCTGCCCCGCAGGATGGATCGGCTGCTTCTCTGGCATTAGCTGAAGCATATAAGTTCTTGGAAGAGGGATATCTACAAGATGATAACGGGGCTTCGGTTAAAGCTATAGATTTTTTGGCGGAAAAGTTATATGGCTTCTATTCGTCCGCGAAAGAAGGAGTCATGGCTCAGATATCTTCGGCGGTCAGTTCGTTGATGGATAAAATCAAAGAGCCTTTGAAAAACAAAATCAATGATGCCATATCTTCTTTTGGAGACACATTAAAAGATAAAGTCAGTGGTATCATTAGCGAAGGCGGAGATATGGTAAAAGAAAAGGTATCTGGCGCAATCGGTGAATATATGAGTGACATGAGCGGTATCGAAATGCCCTCAGCGGATAACCCGGGAGCGAGCGGAAAAACGTCTCTGGCAGCTTCCTTCGCTTTGTCATATAAAGAATATCTGAAGATATTTATGATGATCGGACTTATGGCCAATAAGACTAATATCCTAGCTCGTAGCGCAGATTTGATCCAGCTGAATGTATCGAGCCGGTCTGGCGCGGAAGATTTTAATATCACAGAGGCGTTGACCATGATTGGAATTAACGCAGATATTAAGGTAAAGACTTCGTTCTTAGACGTTCCGGTTTCTGCTGGTGTGGATTCCAGTGGCAATACGACCTATGAACTGGATTTCACGAAGATCGGAACCGGAGAGCGAATCATACATTATAAAGGAATTATGGGATATTAATGGAGGGTTCTCGTAATTCTTTGGATTGATGGAAAGGAATGAAAATGAAAATCAAAAAAATAATTGTGCCGATTGCTGCGGCGTTGCTGTTGACAGCTTGTAATTCTGGCGATACGACATCTACGACAAAAAACGGTAACGTAGCATCTACGACGAAGGCAAATGTTGCGGAGACCACTAAGGATGCCGGAGGTAATAATTCCTCTGAGTTCACGAAAGAGGAGGCTCTGGTCGGCTACAACGTTTATGTTCCCGATAGTGTAAAACTAGATGCGGCCGGGTATGGAAAGATCTATACCCAGAAAAAAGATGATATTCAGTATACGGTCACCTTTGGCTGTCCCGGCGCATCTGGTGTTATGTTGAATTTGGAAAAGCTTGAGGACGCGCCGGAGGCAAGTTCGAAATATCTTACACATAATGTCGAGTTTTATCGCTCGTATTTTGGCTCAGGAATGGCACAGCAAAAGATCGGAAAAACAGAGAAGGTTACGATTAACGGTATCGAGATGCTCTATTCCGAAGGAGAACTGTATGGCAAAAATAAGCCCGATGTGCTCTATCCATATCAGGCATATTATTGGTTGTCAAATGGCTCGCCGGTTTATCTGCTTTGCATGGCGCCAGACCATCCAGACGCAAGCGTAGCATATTTGGACGCAATGATCCACTGTGTTCAGAAGAGAAACTAGATGAATGAATTCATAATGATCAATAAGGGGCATTTATGAGAATAAGAAGAGAAGATGGTGTAATATCGATCGAAACAACGGTATGTCTTTCCTTGTTTCTGTTTGCATTTCTTTCTATTATTTCTTTGGCTAAGATAGCAAAAGTCGAAAGTATGACACAGTATGCGATCGATCAGGTTGCGAAAGAAATGAGTAAATATTATTATATAGCCAGTAAAGTTGGGGTTGGGTCGGCTTCTGGCCAGAGCGCGGGTGACCTAGATCAAACGGTGTCTTCCATTTTTGATTTTGCGGATCTGGCAAATAGTGCTACGCAGACTTACGGTAATAACTCAGATGAGGGTGGCGTTCAGGATTTCGTTAATCAAATGCAGAGTGCAGGAGATGACATAGAACAAGCCATATCAATATCTAAAAATTTTGCTTCATCATTTGGAAATATCTTGAGTGATCCTAAGGGACTGATCACAACACTAGGGCAGATGTTCATCTCTGAATTGGGGCATCAGGCGATGTCTCGTTTGATTGCGCAACCCGTATCGCGAGCTCTATTCCCGAAATACATAGCCGGGAACATTGGGGATCCCGAAACGACTGCCGATTCCATCTTGAAGAAACTCGGTGTGGTCGACGGGTTGGATGGCCTCAATTTCAGTTGTTCAACATTTCTGGATGATGGGCAGACGATCAATGTCGTAGTGTTTTACGTGGTAAAAGTTGAAGCTTTCGGTCTGTTTGATAAAAAATTGTTGATCCAGCAGACTGCCAGCACTGCTGCATGGCTCTGCAATCATGACGAGAACAGCGCCAGCATCGGTTCCACGATCGAAACAGCCGGCATAAATCCGAAATTGGATTCGTTTACTTTTGATGAAAAGAAATACGCATGGGCTGCCGGGTTAAGACGAGTTTTTTTGCCTGTGAGCATGAATGACAGGAGAATGATATGCCTCAGTTAATTGTTTATTTAGTGTATACAGCGGTCCTGATCGCAGCATCCTTTGTATATCTCACGTTTCGTTATCCGTCGAAAGAGGAAGAGAAAAAGGAGTCCTTTTGGAAGAAAAACATAAAGGTATTGATAGCAACCGCAGCCGCATTAGCGATTCTGCTGTTTGTTACGGTTCCCTATGTTTACAAAAATGATTTTTCCCACTTGATGACGCCGATGCGCTGGCTGACGATCTACTGGGGAACGTTTTTGTGTGCTGTTATCGATACCCGTGAGAAAAAGATTCCCAATGTGATCGTGGCTGCTCTGCTGCTGATCATCTTGGTATTTATCACGATCAACCTGTTCCAGGATATTACGATGTGGAGGTCCATCCTCGGAGTCACGGCTCTGGGTGCATTGATCGGCGGCGGCATTATGTTTGTGGCCATGGTCATTTCACGAAAAGGCGTGGGCATGGGAGATGTTAAGCTGTATATAGCTATCGGCGCGTTTGCCGGCAGCCGTGAGATCATCACCACGATGTTTTTTGCCATTTTTTCGGCAGCTATTGCCGGCGCATTTTTGCTGCTGTCCAGGAAGGCCTCTTTAAAGGATTCGGTGCCAATGGCTCCATATGCTTTCATAGGCGTAGCTGCGGTATTCCTGTTACGTATAAGGGGGTTAATGTAGTCCATGAATAAAATGAATGCATATCTCGTACTGGGGGCGATGGTCATTTGCGTGGGACTGAGTTGGTTCCTATCCGTTAAAGGTGAAAGTGACAAAAAGGCCGAGTACGAATCTTATATGGCAAAAGCAACTGTACTTGAAGATCAGGGTATATATGTGGATGCGTTGCAAGTCTATGATAAAGCACTTGAACTATCGCCGAACGATTATGAACTGACTGTTAAAGTTGCGGATATGTATCTGAAACTGAATAAAACGGAAGAATTTGTAAAAAGATGTAATACGGCGATAAAGATGAATCCGCAGAAGGAGGAAGCTTATCTCCACTTGATCGATTATTACAGATCTAGAAAAATGTCTGCCGAGACCGGCGGCGTTTTGAAAGCGCTTCCCGAGACACTCAGGGAGAAAGAACCGTTCGCCGGATATATAGCTGAGTTTAAAAATGCTTACTACGATGTATTGCTTCTGGCAGATGGTATTGGAGACTGGTACTATTTTAATGATCAGGCCTACATAAATGTTATAACGAAAGATAAGTATGGCATGATCGACGGGACCGGTAAACGAAAGATCAAAGCCCTGTATGAATGTCTTGGCGTATATGATCCGAAAGAAAAAGTACTTCCGGTAAAAATAAACGGCGAATTCTATTTCGGAAATAATAAATGCGAAAAAAAGATTCCGACATATGCCCATTATGATGAACTTCGTGGTTTTGGCTCCGGTTGGGCACCTGCGAGAAAGGGAAACGTATTTGTTTACATTAATCGGGAGTATAAGGAGCAGGGCGAGGAATTCGAGGATGCAAGTTCCTTCTACCGGGACGTTGCCGCCGTTAAGAAAAACGGAAAATGGGCATTGATCGATTCGAATTTCAATCAGATCACGGACTATATCTACGATGAAGTCGTGCTGGATATGAATTATTATTGCTCTTTGTTTCCGAGCATTGTCGTAAAAGAGGGCAGTAAGTACTACTTAGTGGATTTGGCCGGCAATCGTCTGACAAAGGATGGCTATGACGAGATCGCTCTTCCGGCGTCTAAGGACCAATATGTAGCTGTGAGAGAAAAGGATCTTTGGGGATTTATAGACCCGAACAATAACTACGAGATCGCCATTCGTCCTCAATATGAAGAAGCAAAATCGTTTTCTTTGGGCTTCGCTCCGATCCGAAAAGAAAAAAAATGGGGCTATATCAACACGGATGGGGAACTGGCTATTCCGCTCACGTTTGACGATGCGAAAGTATTCTCGAGATTCGGAAGCGCAGCAGTGAAAATACGGCAAGAGTGGAATTTAATAAGATTATACAGTTGCAATTAATTAAAAAGGAGATTCATTATGATATTCAGGCTGGAAAATCAGGAGTTGAACAGTTATCTTGTATGTGAGATCGAGGCGCATGATCAGGTCGATCCTGTCAGCATGCAGATGTTGACGAATAACAGTAAGATCACGGGGTTAGCACCTCTGCTGTTCACGCAGATGGACGACAAAAAATATGTGAAATACAATATTTCGTCAAAGATCACGGCGGAAATGTACTTACAGGGCGTTGTTACGCGCAAAAAGTTGTTAAACCTCCTGAGTGGTATTCTGGCGGGAATGGCTTCGGTTGACGAGTACATGATCGATCTGGGGGCAGTTATCCTGGATCCCCGGTATATTTTTGTCGATAATAAAACCGGAGAGACGAACCTGATCTGCCTGCCGTTTGTCAGCCGCCCTTTTGAGAGCGACGACTTCCAGGGATTTCTTCGCGATATGATCTCGATACTCCAGTTTAACACAGACGAGAACTGTGACTATGTTGCGAAGCTTCTGACCTACTTGAATGGGGCGGATCAGATCTCCCTCAGCGACTTCAAAAACCTCATCATTACCCTGTCCAACGAAACAGGGGAAGCTCCTGTTCGGGCGGCTGCACCTGCCAGAAAAGAGGTACCTGCTGCAAAGGTTTCCGGTACAGGCGTGATCGTTGGGGTGCCTTCGACTCCCAAGGCACCGGAGGCTTCGAAAGCGCAGCCTGCCGCATCGCGGCCTTCCCGGGAAGTTCCTCCTGCGAAGTCGGAAGCTGCTCCTGCACAGGGTAGTGCACCGCAGGCAGCCGTTTCGTCAGATCCTTCGGAGAAGAAGATCGGCCTGTTTTATGTGCTGATGCATTACAGCAAAGACAACATGGCGAAATATAAAGCGCAGAAGAATGATCCTGCATTCCAGAAACAGCCGAAGGAGAAGAAAGTCAAGGAAAAGAAAAACGGAAGTATGAAGAAGAACTCCACGGAGTTGTTTGACATTCCCGGCGTAGATCGTGCAGATACCATAACCGGCATCTCGAGCGAAGCGGAAATACCGGCACCGAGGGCTGAAAAGGCTGCTGCCGCACCGGTTTCCGGTGGAAATGTGGTTGCCGCTTCCGCAAATAAAGCTGTTCAAAACGCGCAACCGAAACAGGAAGCAAGCACATCTTCCTCCGCAAACTTCGGTGAGACGACGGTATTGGGAGTTTATAGCAGTGCGGGTGAGACGACCGTGCTTTCCGGTGGTTACAATAATGCAGTGAAGTCTTGCGTATTGGTACGCAGAAAGAACAGGGAACGTGTAGTGATCAACAAACCTTCGTTCCGTATCGGAAAGGAGAGAAGCTGCGTAGACTATTTTATCGGTGATAATGCCGCTATAAGTCGCAGCCATTCTACGATCAATCAGAAACAAGGCGATTACTATCTGTCGGATACGAATTCAACGAATCACACATATCTGAACGGGCGTATGCTGATCAGCAGTGAAGAGGTCAAACTGGCTTCCGGCGATGTGATCGCGTTTGCAGATGATGAATTTGATGTGGAGATCACAGGCTGAGCATCCCTCTAAGCATAAAGGATAATGGTACATAAATGAATTATTTAATCTCTGCGCTTACGGATATCGGATTAACCAAAGACACAAATCAAGACGCATATAGTATAAGGGCATATAAATCATCGATCGGATCGGTGGTTTTTGCCATTTTATGCGATGGAATGGGTGGCCTATCACGAGGTGAGGTGGCCAGTGCTACAGTAGTTGCGGCGTTTAACAGATGGGCGGATAACGAATTGGCCGGACTGATTAAAAAGGGTCTGACGGAGAATTCGATACGGAATGACTGGGGCAGACTGGTCACGGAATATAATCAAAAAATCAAAGCCTACGGGTCGCAATGCGGAGTCAGCCTGGGAACCACGCTGACGGCGATCCTTCTGACAGACAGTAGGTATTATATAATCAATGTCGGAGACACGAGAGCTTATGAGATCGCCGGTGATTTGGCAGTTTTGACGAAGGATCAGACGTTGGTCTCAAGAGAGGTGGAACTGGGGCGCCTGACTCCTGAGCAGGCGGAGACAGATCCGAGAAGAAGTGTACTGTTGCAATGTATCGGAGCATCCGAGACGGTCGTCCCGGAATTTGTCTTCGGCGATGTTAAGCTGAATGCAGTGTATATGCTGTGCAGTGATGGCTTTCGGCACGAGATCACAGAGGACGAAATATACGAGAAGTTAAGTCCGTATTCGTTTAATGACGTGGATCAACTTCGTCAAAACATGCAGATATTAATCGACAGGAACAAAGAAAGACAGGAACGAGATAATATTACCGTCGTTTCCATAAAAACGTTTTAAATGGTTTAGGTACAAGCTATGTTATCAATTGGTTCGATAGTAGACGGAAAATATAAGATACTCAGCGAGATCGGTCACGGCGGGATGAGTGTCGTATATATGGCTATTAACGAAAAAGCCAACAAGACCTGGGCCATTAAAGAGGTCCGTAAGGATCCGTCGATCGACATGGATTTCGTTACGACGGGCCTCATGAATGAGATCAATACACTGAAGAAACTGAAGCATCCGTATTTGCCGAGCATTGTGGATGTTATCGACGATGAAGACAGTTATTTGATCGTAATGGATTATATCGAAGGCCGTTCCCTGGATAAGATCATCGAAGAAACCGGGGCACAGCCGGAGGAATATGTAGTTAAGTGGGCGAAGCAGCTCTGTGATGTTTTCGGATACCTTCATTCCCGAAATCCGGCGATCATTTACAGAGACCTGAAACCGGCAAATATCATGCTTCGACCGGATGGAAACATCACAGTCATCGATTTTGGAACGGTTAAGAATTACGAGACGAATGCCGGTGAAACTACGAATATCGGAACGAAAGGATATGCGGCTCCGGAGCAGTACATGGGTACGAGCCTGGGTCGAACGGATGCCAGAACGGATATCTATTCCCTGGGCGTTACGTTGTACTATTTGCTGACGAATGTGGACCCGGCTCGGAATGTGCTGAATAATGTCCTCTCGATTCGAGAGAAGAACCCGGCGTTATCCCGCGGCCTGGATTCGATCATCCGGAAGTGTACGAATTACCTCCCGGAACAGCGTTATCAGAGCTGCGCGGAGCTGCAATACGATCTCGAGAACTATGAGCGGATCGAGCCGGTGTATCGCAAGCGCCAAAAGCGAAAACTGGTGCTCTTTTCCGTCACGATGGTCATTTCCCTCGTGTTCCTGATCGCCGGTTTTGTATTCCGGGGAATGGCCGGAAATAAGGCCGAAGAAACCTACATGCGGTTGTTGCGAGAGGCTGAAAAAAGTTCGCAGTATGAAGATAAAATCGAGCTATATCGCGACAGCATAGATATAGCCAACATGGCTGGGCGTACAGAAGCCTATTTGGGGCTGATTCAGACGTTTAAGAGTAACGATGCGGTGTTTTCTGTTGAGGAATCGAAACTGCTGGAAAAGCTCGTTAAAAGCAACATGGAACAGTTGACGGCGAACCGAGAGGATTATACCAAACTCTCTTTTGAGATCGGAAAACTGTACTGGTATTATTATGACGATGGGACCTCCAACCAGATCACACGTTCGAAATACTCGATCGAGTGGTTTCAGGACGTGATCGATTATGCGGAGGAGAACTATGAAAACCGGGTCATGGCAGAGGTTTACTTGAATATCGGCCTGTTCTACCGTGACATTACGATGAACATCACGGAAGGCAGTGATAAGGGCTCTTATTTACCTTTGTTTACGAACCTGACCGATTTGATCAACACGGTTGCTGTTGATGAGAACGAAAGCGAGATCGTTCGTCTGGAACTTTTGGAGTTGGGAAGAGCTGCGTTGCATCAGTATGTGCCGAAGTTTAAGGTCGATGGTGTAACAAAAGAACAGATCCTGGAACTGTACGGTGTGATCAATGAAATCGTAACAGGTATTGACGCAACTGCGGATATCACAGCGGAGAAACGCCAAAAAACCTTGGATTTGATGCCGGATACATATGATAGGATCCAAATCGAATATGGTACCTGAGAATAGAGGAAATAGCGATGTCGGTTGAACAGATGGAAATCATATCGCTGATCATGTTTATCCTCGCGGGAGTTGCCTTCGCTACGGGAGTCGTTATATTTTTTGTACTTAAGATCCCGTTAGTGTATGGAGAACTGAGCGGTCAGTATGCGAAGAAGGCGATCCTCGAATATACCCTCAAGAATGCAGAGGAAGATGAGGAGAAGACTTCGGGAAGACTCCCTAAAACACGATCAACGATCACAGGAAAAATGACGAAGGGCGGCAAGGTAGTCCCGCGATCCGATGGATTTGATGCGGGTATCCGAACCCAGAAACTAAAAGAATATAAACATCCCTCGAACACTGCGGAAACCACGGTTCTCAGAAGCGGTTTTTCAACAGGTACAGAGGTCTTGAAGAGTGCACCGTATTCGCCGGCGGCCAACGCAACAACGGTTTTACCGGCGGCCTCAAAACATGGTTCGAATACTTCCGATTTGAGTTCGATGGAATTGCTCTATGAAGATATGTTTATGGTTAGTCAAGAGATCATAGAATGATCCGAAACCTTTTTCAAATACTATTAGAATGACAGGGGAAATGAAGAATGAAGACGAAACGAATTGCAGCATTTTTATTAGCATTGGCTGTAGTGCTGGTATCCCTTCCGTATGTTCGAAATCAGACGTATGCAGAGGAGATTCAAGACCAACAATCGGGCGGGAGCGTCGTTGAAGAAGAGGAAACAGGAAATACGGGCGACCAGTCTCTTCTGTTGCTCTTGAAGAGGACGCCTATGGAAAACGAGAAGGCGGATGGTATAGAAGATAACATCGTAGTGAAGGAAGCAGCCATACACTATGAGTTTTTGGATACTGCAGGCGATGATTTAAAGACTGTTTTAGAAAAAGATGCGGTAACAGACGCTGACGGAAAATTATCGATCGATATCAGTGCGCTTCAAGGGAATGACTATACCCTGCGTATTCGTGCTTCAAAGGAAGATGAAGGGGGATTTTGGGTATATAGCACGATGCCGAAAATCGATCTTTCGAAGTATCGCAAATCAGAGCAAACCATCGTATTGGATTATGAGTTTTGGACAGACTTCACAGTTACCGGAGGAACCTTCCCGTATGATTCTGCCGGAAAAACAGTTTCCGTTAAGTTCGATACATTGAAGCGCTGTGATTATACCTTGAAATATAGTACGGATGGTGTCAACTGGCAGGATGACAACCCAGTTTGTGCACCCGGTCGTTTTGCTACCGTCTATGTTAAGACGGTATACAAAAACTATCCGTCCGTAACGAAGCAGGCGGACATCTCAGTTGAGAAACCGGTTAAGTGGGTGATAGCTTCGGACGAAAGCGGGGTTGAACCTGAGCATGATCAAACAGTATTAAATATCCGTAAGAGTTATTTGCTTGGCTATAATAAGAATAATCCCCAATTTAACGCAAATAAAGATAACCCCATAGGGCCTATTATGCAACAAGTCGTTAACGACGGAGCGAAAGTTACTTATTCATCCGACGGCAGTGTTGCTGCTGTTGATGAAAACGACGGAACTCTATCGCTTCTGTCGAAAGGCACCGAAACTATAACGGTAAATATTTCAGAGACCGCCGATTATGCAGGCCTTACATTTACCTATTTGTTGATCGTCGAGGAAGTGGGCTTTGATGACCGGTATACATTGGTGCCATTTAAGCAGGGAAATGTTACAACAGAACTACAACTTCCCTTCCAGATTCCGGATGGCGAAAAGGCAGAATATTATATAAAAGACGGCCCTGTAGATGGACTCATAATAGGTGATAACGGTGTGGCTACTGTTAAAAAATCCGGACGTTATACCATCAATGCTTTTTATGCCGGAGTTATGGATACATTTGAACTGTTGGCTATCAAATTCCGATACATCGCCGGCAATACGGACCGAAAAACGTTATTAATGGATAATGAAGCAGAACCGATCCGCTTGTATTACGGACTTGAAACTATGGATTTAGTTTTGCCGGAAAGCAAGGATTATCTTTCAAATGTGAAATTTGAGATCGTCGATGGAGAGGATATAGTCAGCTCTGTTTCCGATATAACAAAAGAAGATTCAAAAGATATTACGGCGAGAGTAAGCTTTAAGAGTAAGGGGGTAGGTTCATTTAAGATCATAACCACGGTTACGGATGGTGATCATCAGGCAAAGTTTACTTCCTGGTTTGATATGCAGCCTAAGGAGTATGCGTCGGGGTTGAACTATGCGGGAGTTGACTCTGCTGATCCCACGGAAAAATGGAAAACCGATGGAATTACAGTATCTGCATCCGATAAGGCAAAGTATCAAATTGCATATGACGATGCTTTTGATACAGAATTTAATGAGTCCATAACCTATGTTCCGGGGACAGAGCATCCGGAAACCGTATATGTTAAGTGGAAGGACAACATCCAAACGTATATTTCTTCCGAGATCAAACTGGATACGACCGCACCGAGTATGGTTGACGATATAAAGATGATTTGGTGGGATACATCCGTTCATGCTGTTGAAGGCTTAAGTGGAGTGTATCTGTTAACTCAATCGCCGGATGGTTTCAGTAAAAATATCAATGACTTGTGGGTCGCTATATGTCCTACAGATAATGAAGGAAGCGGTGTCGCCTATGTTAAATTGGCATTTACGACGCTTCTCACCCAAGAGACGGCATATGCTGCATGTGGCTACTTCACAAACGGCATTTTCCTGGGAACTATATCTGTGCCTTTTGACAGTACTATTGAGATCGAGGTATACGATAGAGCCGGAAACAGTCTTTCTTTGAAATCCACGGAAAATGTATCGGTTAATGATGATTCAAAACCGTTCATTGATCCCGGAAAAGATATATTCCTCGATGGTGCTATCGATAAGGATAAGTCAAGTGATGAACAAGCGGTTTATCCTGCCGGTACGAAGTTGGTGATATCCGCGACGGATCCGGATTCTGGTATAGTTAAACTTGAGTATCAGTTGGATGATGTAAAAGAAAAAGGGTGGTGTGATGTTTCGGATTTAAAACCGGATGGGAATACTCCGGGACGTGTGACTGCCGCCATTGATGTAACAGGCAAGTCCTTCACGAAAGTTTATGTGCGTGCAATCAACTATTTCGGAGAAGAGGTTGAAGACAGTAGAACTTTTGAGCGTACGATTTATATTGGAACCCCGGAGGATGTCCGCAATCTTTCATTGGATTTTTTGGAGTATAAAGAGTATTATCAAGGCATTATGACTTTGGAGCTGAAGGGGGAGAATCTGGGTGAGATAACCCATATTTCTTCTGAACCAAAAGTGGATTTTTATACGTCTGCGCAAATAGATTTCGAAGCAAACAGAATAAGCAGTCTGCGTATCTATGTCAGAGATAATATCAAAGATTCCCTGACATTCTATGTTACCGGTCATGAGGAAACAGCTGAAGTAAAACTGGATAAACCGTTTACTCTTGAAACATCCGCGGGAAAGGGTACAGTTTTCATTGAAAACGAAACAAAACCCAAAAATGAGATCGATGGAATCACGTATTTCCGAGATAAGGCAAAACTTGTAATTTGCGGAAAGACACCGTTTTCCGGTATAGCGGAATTGAATTACAGTTTTGACAATGCTAATATCTTAAAGGTCGAAGCGGATGACATCCATTATGAAGGGGACACGTACTCTGCTGTAATAGAACTTCCGGAGAATAAGGAGTTCAAGGTTTCTGTCAGCATGACGACGAATTCCGGACATAATGTTTTCATGACATCCGGAACATATATTACGGACAGCATCGATCCGGAGATTCAGGTGGAGTTTGATAACAATGCTGATAGCGTACCGAATTTCTTTTCCGCGGGTCGTAAGGCGACCATTAAGGTTTTGGAGAAGAATTTCCATTCAGATAGCCTGATCATTCGCAGCCGCTCGGATGAAAAAAATATAATAGCCACTTTCGAGGGCCAAAAATTCCGTGAAGAAACGGATGAAGAGGGAAATACGTGGAAGGTTATAGATTATCCATTTGAGGATGAGAAAAACTATGACTTCATAGTAGCGTATACGGATTATTCCGGAAATATAACGGAATATGATACGGTTACGGGCTTTGTAATTGATAAAACGATCCCGGGTGTAAAAGTCCTTGTGAATGGCACCAATGATACCTACTTTAAAGGCAAAGTCGAGATCGTGATCGAGGTTACCGATAAAAACTTTGATCCGGAGCTTGTTAAATACAAATTGCTTTCGGCTAAAGATGCGAAGGGCAATGCTGTCACCGTTACGCCGAAAGACGCAGATGGTAATAAACTCGATCCCTCCTTAAAGGACATCGTATGGACGGAGACTTCCGTAGATGAAAAATTCGGCCCTGTAAATACCTGCCGTTTCTATTACGACGTAGATGCGCAATACGTGTTTGACATCGATGTAAAGGATAAGGCCGGTAATGCGAAGAGCCATCATCATGAGTTCTTCATTGATACAAAGGCCCCTGCCGGTGCAGAGCTGATACTGCCCAAAGAAGTTCGTAAGGACACTTTAGACGGAGAGGATTATCGCTTCTACGATGGCCAGATCGAAGTCGGCATCAAATCCAGTGACGTCACCAGTGGTATCGCATCCATTCGGTATGAGTGCATCGACCAGGCTGACAACACGGTGTTCCAGTCGCAGGAGTTCATTCCGGAAACGGCTTACACGGCAACCGGAATTGCCAGAAATGATAATGTGCTTTCGAATGAAACGTTATCGGTTACCTTCAAGATCGAAAAGGATTTCCGAGGCTTCGTGAAGATCTATGTTAAGGATCGTACCGGAAATGAATATGTTAAGCAGGAGAAGCTGGTCGTCGTAGTTGATACGGTGAAACCTGTTATCAAGGTGGAATTTGATAACAACGATGTTAAGAACGGAAAGCATTACAGTGCCGATCGGACTGCATTCATTTCACTGACAGAAGCGAACTATTTTGCAGAGGATAATGGCGCGACGCAGAGGATCCTGAACATCAAAGTTTCGAAGACCGATTCGACTACCGGTAAGAAGACCGAGGATTATCTGACCGCGCCGCTTAGCGCGGTTGCGGAGCATCCCGGACTGTACCGGTGCAGCTATAGTTTCAGCGATGATGCTGCATATATACTCAGTATCGATTATGCGGACCGTTCCGGAAACCAGGCGACGGTTTATCTGTCGCCGGAGTTTGTGGTCGATAAGACGGCTCCGAAGATCCATGTGTCGTATGACAATAACTCCGCGAAGAATAAGGACCAATTCCAGGCGATACGAAAAGCTACGATCGTGATCGAAGAGAACAACTTTGATCCTGCGAAGGTTTTCGTGACGGTTACATCCGGCGGAGCTTTGGTGAACGAATATCAGGCATACTTGAATGATCCCTCCAGTTGGACGCATGAGAACAACGCGTTCACGGCTACTATCGTATTTGAAAAAGATGGGCACTATACATTCGGCATCTCTTGCAGAGATTTGGCCGAAAACGGAAATGACGGAGTGGATTTCGGAGCTTGTGCGGCACCTGACAAGTTTACGATCGACACGACCGCGCCGGACGATCTGACCATGATGGTCGGAGATACCAGCGTTCGAGGCAGTATGGAGATGGTGGCATTTGAACGTTTCTATCAGTCTGCGATCACTGTAAAGCTGGCGGCGAACTGCGATATCAGCGGCCTGGAATCCTTGCAATACCAGAAGGTCGACAACGCGATGGCGTACTCTCCGAAGAACGCGTGGGCGGATTACAACGATGCCACAGGCATCGTGATCGCACCGAGTGAGAAGTGCATCATCTACTTTAAGGCGGAAGACAGAGCGGGTAATGTTTCCATCATTCGCTCCGTAGGTATGGTCATCGATGATAAAGAACCGACCGGTGAGGTGGAAGCTCCCGAGATCGATATTATTCCGGAGGCAGCAAATGCCAGAGGATATCATAATTCCGATGTGAATGTTGCTTTGAAGGTTTTGGATCCCGGATTTATCGGCAACACGGCTTCCGGTCAGGGATATTTCTCCGGCCTGAAGAGTATTACGTATCGTATTTATACGTCGGATCTGGACGCAATCGATACAGGCGTATTACTTGATTCGGAAGGTCAGAAGGTCGATGGCGCGGTATTTAACGCAGATGGTCTGATCAGCTCATGGTCCGGCACCATCCGTGTGGATGCGGAAAGATTTAACAGAAACGATGTTGTCGTTGAGATCAATGCAGAGGATAATTCCGGTAATATTCGTACTTCCAGGAACAAAGAGGATATCAGGATCGATATAACCAAGCCGGTCGCTTCGGTTAGTTACGACAATAATGTGGCATATTACGATCATTATTTCAATCAAGACCGTGTTGCGACGATCGTCGTGACAGAACGAAATTTTGATCCTGCTTTATTCAACCTGTCCCTGACCAATACGGCGGGAGAGGTACCTGCCCTGAGTGCTTGGGAGCAGGTCAAAGGTACCGGTAACGGAGATGATACCAAATGGATCGCAAAACTCGTGTTCACGAAAGACGGGGACTATACATTTGAGTTCTCGTTAGCGGATGAGGCGGATAATGCCTGCAGCAATATTTCATTTGGCGACAGCGTATGTCCGAATGCATTTACCATGGACCAGACACGCCCCGTGATCTCGATCGATTTCGATAACAAGGACGCGCAGCATGAGAATTATTATAAAGCGGGTCGTCAAGCGACGATCACGGTCGTAGAGCATAATTTTGATCCGAACCTGATCGCGGTCGCACAGTCGGCCGTGTTGGATGAGGAAGAAAAGGCTGTTCCCGAACTGAGTGAATGGACATCCAAGGGAGATACACATACAGCAACGCTCCGGTATACGGATGACGCTTATTATGTTCTGACAGTGGGGGCTTTGGATAAGGCAAACAATGCGGCAGAGGCTGACATCAGCCAGACATTCTATGTTGATAAGGAGGCTCCTCAGATTCGGATCACCGGTATCGAGGCAGACGGCGCTTATAATGGTGACGTTCAGCCGACGATCGAATATGATGACGTGAATTTTGATCCTCAGAATGTTCAGATCGTGATCGAACGCTCGCTGGGGACGGACGTTCCGTTCGTTGCGAATACGGAGGAGATCCGCCATGGCATGAAGAACTCCTATGAAAATGTGCCGGCGGTCGAAGAAAACGACGATATCTATACGATAAAGGTCACCGTTACCGATATGGCGGGCAACCAGAGTGCTTCGGATATGAAGTTCTCTGTAAATCGCTTTGGTTCAACGTATTCGATAGAAGATTCGGTATCCGAGCTTTTGGGAACCTATGTTTCAAAGCCTGCGGAGATCGTGTTGAAGGAAGTAAACCCGGATGAACTATCCGATATCCGTGTGACCATCTTCAAAAATAACGAGACGATCGTTCTGAACGAAGATA